>JBDLUZ010000103.1:0-6948 GCA_039805045.1 Bacteroidota bacterium
CTTGTAGGGATCTATAAAATTGCAAATTCAGACATGATGTTCAGGTGTCTTGAACAGGTAATGAAAGTTTGCTGCAGTGAAGATGATGAGATGGGGCTGACTCCTGCCTTGGATTGTATGATTGCGTCAGGAGAACGTTTCAGCTCGCTAAAAGTAACCAACTGGTTCGATTGCGGTAAAAAGGAAACCCTGCTGGAGAGCAATGCAACCCTGCTCAAGAAATGGGGGAGTGAGGTGAGCGGACAGGAAAACTTTGAAAATACAATCATTGTTCCTCCTGTAAGAATTGCTGCTGGTTGTCAGATCAGCAATGCCATAATCGGCCCTAACGTAACCATTGGAGAGCAAACCCTGATACAATACTCCATCGTAAAGGATTCTATCGTAGGCTCTTTTTCAAAGCTCTATGATGTGGTGCTTAATGATTCTTTGATTGGATCTGATACTGAAATCAAAGGGGAGACAAGAACCCTGAATATTGGAGACAATACAGAGATAGACCTGGGATAGACCTGGGATAGGTTAGCTCAGTTTACCAACCATATCACCCGGAATTACCCAAGCATCAAACTCTTCTTCCGTCAGGTAACCGAGCTTGACAGCCATGGCTTTTAATGTTGTTCCTTCTTTGTGTGCTTTCTGGGCAATTTCAGCTGATTTGTAATATCCAATTTTTGTATTCAGGGCTGTTACCAGCATGAGTGAATTATTGAGGTGCTTCTCAATATTTTCATACAAGGGTTCAATACCGGCTGCACATTTGTCATTGAAACTCACGCAACCTTCTCCAATGAGCCTGGCACTGTGGAGGAAGTTGTAAATCATCATGGGCTTGAATACATTCAGCTCAAAATGTCCGGTTGCACCACCTATATTGATGGCAACATCGTTACCAAGTACCTGGGCTGCAATCATGGTAAGTGCCTCACATTGTGTGGGATTTACTTTTCCCGGCATGATTGATGAACCTGGTTCATTATCGGGTATAAATATTTCGCCAATTCCGCTTCTGGGTCCGGATGAAAGCATACGGATATCATTGGCTATTTTCATCAAACTTACAGCTACTGTTTTCAGTGCGCCATGGGCCTCTACAATAGCGTCATGGGCTGCAAGGGCTTCAAATTTATTTTCTGCAGTAATAAATGGCAGTCCTGTAAGGCCAGCAATGTGCTTCGCTACATTTTCCGAATAGTTTTCTGGCGTATTGATGCCTGTTCCTACAGCAGTGCCTCCAAGTGCCAGTTCAGACAGGTGGCTCAGGCTGTTATGGATTGATTTTAAACCGTGGTTGAGTTGAGATACATAGCCGCTGAACTCCTGCCCCAATGTCAATGGTGTTGCATCCATGAAATGTGTTCTGCCGATCTTAACAACATGCATAAATGCTTTACTCTTTGCTGCAAGGGTATCCCTGAGTTTTTCAATACCCGGGATAGTATTTTCAATCAGCAGCTTGTATGCCGCAATATGCATGGCAGTAGGGAATGTGTCGTTGGATGACTGAGACTTGTTTACGTCATCATTGGGATGCAGGGTTTTCTCTTTGTCTGCAAGTGAGCCGCCATTGAGCACATGACCTCTGTATGCAATCACTTCATTGACATTCATATTACTTTGTGTGCCGCTTCCTGTCTGCCATACAACAAGTGGAAAATAGTCGTCAAGTTTGCCTTCCAGGATTTCATTACACACGAGTGCAATGGATTTGGCTTTATCTTCTGAAAGCACTCCGGCTTCCATATTGGTGAGTGCAGCTGCATGTTTGAGGTAGGCAAATGCACGGATAATCTCTTTGGGCATCCTGTTGATGTCCTGTGCAATTTTGAAATTTTCAATGCTTCGCTGGGTTTGAGCTCCGTAATAGGCGTTTGCTGGCACTTTTACTTCTCCCATTGTATCTTTCTCGATCCTGTATTCCATGTTGAAAATTTGATGTGCAAAGTTAATAAATGTTCATCTTTACTGCCACTGATATTGGGGACAAAAGGGAGAAATTAAAACGGACGATTGTCTTTTACCCAGTTGTTTATATAAGTTCCTATTTCGCTTGTTGTTGTTCCGGGAGCAAACAACTTGCCTGCACCGTTTTTCTCCAGCTGAAGCCTTTCTTTTTCAGGTATGATACCACCCCCGGTAAGTAAAACATCATTGAGTTGGTTCTGTTTCATCAATTCCATTATTCTCGGGAATACAGTCATGTGCGCTCCGGATAAAATACTGATGCCAATGACATCGACGTCCTCCTGCAATGCAGTCTGTACAACCATTTCCGGGGTTTGTCTGAGTCCGGTATAAATCACTTCCATGCCCAGGTCTCTTAATGCTGTTGCAATCACCCTGGCTCCACGGTCATGTCCGTCTAGTCCAACTTTCGCAATCAGCACCCGAACGGGCCTTTGGGTATTTTTTTCACGCATATTCAGGTATTCAGGATAATCCGCTAAGTGCTTTGTTTACCCTTCTCCGGGTTGCTTCTAAGCCAATCAATGCAATGATTTCAAAAACAGGTGGACCAAATTTGCCTCCCACAAGCATGATCCTGAGCGGCAATTGAAGCTCTCCGACTTTCAGTTGTGCTGCGGATGCCATTTCCTTGAACTCAGTTTCCAATGCTGCCGGGTTATCAGAATAGTTAGCCTGTAATTTTTCCAGCCATCCTTCAAAAAAAGCAGCTTTATTGCTGTCCCACTTGGGCTTGATGAGCTCTAGTTCAGGCTTTGGCGGGTCTTGAAAGAAATAGGCTGATTGCTGAACAAAATCATTGAGCAATTGGCACCTGTCTTTAACCATCGGGATGATTGTGCTGAGCTTTTCTTCCTCAACGGCTATGCTGTTTTCTTGCAGCTTTGCACTTACAAGGGGCAGCAGCGTTTCAACAGTAGCTTTTTTAATCCACTCCTGATTGAACCATTTGGCTTTTTCAAAGTCGAATTTTGCTCCTCCTTTTTGAATTCTTTCAATGCTGAATCTTTCAACCAATTCTGGAAGGGTAAAGATTTCTTCACCACTGCCATCATTCCAGCCCAGCATGGCAAGCATGTTTACAAAGGCTTCTGGCAAGAAGCCCATTTCTCTGAAGCCTTTGGCAACTTCTCCACTTTTCGGATCTTGCCAATCCATCGCAAATACGGGGAAGCCCAGCCTGTCTCCATCTCTTTTGCTCAATTTACCCTGTCCGTCAGGTTTCAGGATCAACGGTAAATGTGCCCATTCTGGCATTTTTTCCTTCCAGCCCAAGTATTCCCATAGCATGACATGCACAGGTGCAGAAGGCAACCATTCCTCACCGCGAAATGCGTGGGTAATCTGCATCGCATAGTCGTCTGCCACTACTGCAAGGTGGTAGGTCGGCATTCCGTCTGCTTTGAGTAAAACCTTGTCGTCTACCTGGTCTGTTTGAAAGCGTACTTCGCCTCTGATCAGGTCATTCAGCAGTATTTCTCTGCCAGCAGGCATTTTTATGCGGACGACATACGGTGTCTTTTTTTCCAGTTCCTGATGAAGCTCTTCGCTGGTCATGGTCAGTGAATTCTTCATTTCCAACCTTACCTTGGCATCATATTGCGGGGATGGGTTTGCTTCGGTCCTGAACTTGTTTCGCATGTTCTCCAGCTCTTCAGGAGTATCGAATGCATAGTAGGCATTACCCTGGCTGATCAGCTGTTCAGCGTATTGTCTGTATGTTGCTTTCCGTTCACTTTGTCTGTATGGACCAAAATGGCCTTCGAGGTGCGGACCTTCATCAGGGGCAATGTTACACCACTTCAGGCAGTCTATGATGTACTGCTCTGCACCTGGAACAAACCTGGTTTGGTCTGTATCTTCAATCCGAAGTATAAACCGGCCATTGTGTTTCCTGGCAAAAAGATAGTTGAAAAGGGCTGTTCTTACACCCCCAAGATGCAGTCCACCTGTTGGACTCGGCGCAAACCGAACCCTCACACTTGTTGTTTCCATACCACAAAGATAAGCAGATAAGATAAAGGGGTGATGCGATTGGCAAAACCCCTTTAGAATGCGTTTAGTGGATGGGAGAAATAAGGTTGGATATTGGATTAAAAACGGGCCAGTTGCTGACTGATCAGCTTGCTGTATAATTGAAACGTTGGTTAAATGCGGATTCGTACATTCCGCGTAGTTATTCAGTGAAATTGGGTATTACTACTTAAGAAGTGTAAGTAATAGGTTGCAGAAATTACGCAAAACCGTTTTCAGTAGTTGCCAACAGACAACATCACAAGTGTGCACGCTTCGATGGCTTCTATCCCATTTTCAGTTGCCAGGTTGGCCAGTTCGGGGTTTTCCGTTCCCGGATTGAAAATGATCCGCTCAGGGTGCAGTTTGATTATTTGCTGGTAAAAGGGTTTCTGACGTTCAGGATTAAGGTAAAGTGTGACGGTGTCAATATCCTGATCAACTGGAAAAACAGTATCTACTGCAACATCTGCGATGGTGCATGACTCCCTGCCAAATGCAACTACAGGGTGACCTTTTTCTCTCAGTTGCCTTATTGCCAAGTTACTGTACTGAGATTCTCTCGCAGAGGCGCCAATAACCAGGGTTTTTCTTTTCATCATTCAGCTTATAAAAAAAGCCGGTTTGAAGCCGGCTTTTTCAGTTTTATGGATGTACTCAAACCAGCATGGTAACTGGATTTTCCATATATTTTTTAAGTGTTTGCAGGAAAGAGGCACCAACTGCACCATCAACACTTCTGTGGTCGCAGCTCAGTGTCAGTTTCATCATCTGGGTGGTGGCAAAGCCCTCACCTTTTTTAATGACCACTTCCCTGATTTTCCCAACTGCGAGGATGCAGCTGTCTGGCGGATTGATGATTGCGGTAAATTCATCAATATCCATCATACCCAGGTTGGAAATGGTGAAAGTATTTCCTGTGAAATCTGCAGGCTGGATTTTTTTATTCCTAGCCTTATCATATAACTCTTTTGATTCAAGTGCAATTTGGGAAAGAGATTTCTGATCGGCAAAACGCAGCACCGGAACAATAAGACCTTCAGGTAAAGCAATCGCTGAACCAATGTGTACATGATCATAAGTTCTGATGAAGTCTCCCATCCAGCTGCTGTTGACGGCTGGGTGTTTTTTCAGGGCAAGTGCGGATGCTTTGATGAGCATATCCTGGAAAGATATCTTTGTTGGACTCACCTCATTCATCTGGGCTCTTGCCTTGATGGCATTGTCCATACAGATGTCCATTTTCAAGTAGAAATGAGGAGCTGTGAACATGCTTTCACCCAGTCTGCGGGCAATAGTTTTACGCATGGAGGTCAGCTGCGTATCAACAAATCCTTCCTGACCTGTTGTGATGGTGCGAGCAGGGGCAGCTGCCTGAACAGCAGGAGCTTGCGCTGCTACATGTGCTGCAGGTGTGAAATTGTCTACGTCCTTGCGGATAATCCTGCCACCATCACCCGATCCGGCAACCTGACCGAGGTCAATTCCTTTGTCTTTGGCAAGCATTTTAGCAAGGGGAGATGCTTTGATGCGTCCGTCTGTTTGTTGAGCGGGAGCAGGAGCGGCTACTGGGGCAGCTGCCGGAGCAGATGCTGGAGCAGACTGAGCCGGTGCAGGAGCAGCTGATGCTGCTGGATTACCCAGGGAAGCGAGCAATCCGGAAATATCTGTTCCTGCTTTGCCGATGATGGCAATGACATCATTTATCTTGGCGGATTCACCATCGGGTACGCCAATGTGGAGGAGTGTGCCATCAGCATAGCCAACAACTTCCATGGTAGCCTTGTCTGTTTCTACATCAGCCAGGTTATCATCGCTTTTAACCGTATCGCCAACTTTTTTGTTCCACTGAACAATTTTACCGGAAGTCATCGTGTCACTCAGGAGTGGCATTCTGATGACTGTCACACCCAGTTGTTCAGGGGTAACTGAAGGCGTTACGCTTGCGGCGGGAGCTGGTGTTGGAGCTGCAACAGGAGCAGTAACGGGTGCAGCCGCTGTTGTTGCAGGCGAACCTGATCCAATCAATCCCTGAATATCTTCTCCGGGTTTACCCACTATGGCTATGATTTCGTTTATTTTGGCAGCATCACCTTCTTTTACACCAATGTAAAGCAGGGTGCCATCGGCATAGCCTACCACTTCCATGGTTGCTTTATCGGTTTCAACGTCTGCCAGCACATCGTCACTTTTAACAGAATCGCCAACAGATTTGTTCCATTTCACGATCTTGCCTTCTGTCATGGTATCGCTGAGAAGGGGCATTCTGATCACTTCGGCCATATACCTGTATTTAGGTTTTGGTTATGAATAAAGGTTGAGGGCCGAAATTACATCAATTTGGGGAAATGCCGCAACAGGTAGCTCCAAAGATTTCGGTAATTGTCAATAATCCAGGTCTAAGTTTAGCTGGTCGCGCATCGTTCCGATAATTGGATAGAGGGAGATCATTTTCAGGTACTGATCTCTGAGCGACAGTGTTAATTCAGGTTTTGCTGTTGCCGATTCCGTTTCCTGTTCGAGGTTAACCCTGAACTGTATCCTCGGGTTGTTGAATCGTTCTTGTACATGCATGAGCAGCAGCGTTCTTTCTGCTTCGATGAACTGAAGTTGAATTTTAGAGCCAACCTGTATCTCGAAAACCAAATCATCAACAATATTGATTGAGGCCATCCTGAAATTGGAATGACTGGTGACCTGGTTGTTTTCTGCCAATTTTTCCTGAAACTCCAGCCATACGGTTTCCAGCTTATCATGAGACAGTTGTTCCGGAAGCTCCTGTTCGTTTTTCCTGTTTTGAATCTGCTCCCTGATTTTTTTCAGCGAACCTAGTCCGCCTGCAGCCGGCATGGTTGGCTGGGGCTGAGTTTCCTGTTTTATCCTGGCTGGCAAAGTTGTTTGTACTGGTGGTACTGGCTTTGTTTCAGCGGGTTTTGTGGTTTGGATTGGGTTCTGTTTCTGAGGCTCTTC
>JBDLUZ010000104.1:0-7194 GCA_039805045.1 Bacteroidota bacterium
CGAAGGATGATTTGTGCTGGTGTTCTGCTGTATCGTTGTGCGAGTTGGACTATCCTTGGATCATCATGTTTATTGCCCCGCATCAAGGGTGTGTAACATTGCAGACAAATTTGATTTCTATTACAATAATCCAACTCCTCTTTAAGGTTTAAAAAGGGACTGAATTCAATTTGATTTACAGCTGGAGTGATACTGGAGTACTCCGTGAGTTCATGCAAAAATGGTAGGAGGTAGTTTCCGGTTCCTATGGCACCAACTTGTTTATCAGCATACAATTGCTCTATGGCTTTCCAGGTGGCTTCCCTTTTTCCTTTGATGGGCCAACAGGTGGCTTCCCTTTTTCCTTTGATGGGCCAATGGATCAGCAAAAGATCCACTTTATCTACGTGCAAATCTTTCAGGCTTTGTGCATATGATCGAAGTGTTTCGTCATAGCCCTGATTGCAATTGTCGATTTTGGTGGTGATGAAAATCTCCTCCCGCGGGATGCCACTTCTGCGGATGCCTTCACCCACTTCCTTTTCGTTGCCATACATTTGTGCACCGTCTATCAAGCGATATCCTGTTTCCAGCGCAGTGCTTACGGCATTTACCGCCACGGCTCCAAACATGTTGTAGGTGCCCAATCCGAGTAATGGCATCCGTTTGCCATTGTTCAGCGTGGTATAAAGTTGGTTCTCCATATCCATTACCATGTGGTGAGACCAAGCAGTTTCTCACCAAGTTCACTCAATGTGGCAGTGGTGTATTTTGTCTTTTCCCAGTTTCTGGGGTCTCCAGGGAAAGCATATCCTTCAGGTGCGATGCGGTCACGCCAGGAATTGATGCGCCATTGACGTTGTTCCTCATCGTTTTCCTGTACAGGCATCATGGAAACGTACTGCGCAATCCTTACTTTATCTCCGGAGAGGTTGGGTCTGATGCCATGAGGCAAAAGGCTGTTGAAAATCAGCAAATCGCCTGCCTCCAGTTTCACTTTCACCAATTTATCTTCATACCCGGCAATATCCGGTTGGTATCGGTTCCTGTCTTCAGGCTGGGTGAGTTTCCAGGTTTCGTAATCCCGCATCAGTTGGGGTATGCATTGAAATCCGCCCATGTTTTCATCGGTCTGGTCAGCCAATGCCAACACCCCTTGCACATTCTGTGGTTTGGTATCCGGGTCATAATCCCAATGGATGAATCCTTTGAATTCAAAGCCCTCCCGCATTGGAAAATTCAAATTGGCCCTGTCTATCGTAACCCACAACTTTTCCGTACCCCAAACATCCGTAAAGGCGTCGTGTACACGTGGTGTCTGCCTGTTGTCCCACTGCAATTGATGGTTATACACTTCAACCATGCCACTGTTGGTCAGCTCCTTCATCCGCATTTCCGCCCGGGGAGGTGCGTACCAGGTGGACATATCATTGGGGTCTTTTTCTTCAAACTCCCAAAGGAATGCAGCCGTTTTCAGAGCCTGTTCACGCGGAACAGCCTGTTTGATGACCACATATCCATGCTCAATCCAAAATTGCCAATCGACTTCACTCAACACCCGCAGTGGTTGACCATTTGATCGGTCGTTCAGTTTTACCTGGCTGCTGGTGGCGGTTGAAGGGTTCCCCGGAATGTCTTTGTGGTTTTGGTTGGCCATGCTAGGTTGCATGGTAGGCTGCATGGTAGGTTGCATCGTTGGCTGCATAGTGAATCGTTTATTGCTTTGTTAGGGTAAATGTAGGAGACCTAGGCACCTCTTTTTGCTCCTAAATTGACCAATATTTGTACAATATTGATAAATTTTGTATATTAAACTATGATTCGTATCAATAAAGGGCAATATGTACAGGCCCTGGAGCAAATCTTGCCGGATGAGAACAGTTCCTTTCACCTGATGGTCAATCCCCGGCTGCATGATTTCTTTTTCTGGCATTTTCATCCTGAATTGGAAATTGTTTTCATCACCGGAGCTGATGGTACGCGGCATGTTGGCGACCACATCGCTTCATTCCAGGGTAGTGATCTGGTAATGATTGGTCCATATATTCCCCATCTCAATTTTGATTATGGGATTCAAACGGACTATGAGAAAACGGTACTTCATTTGCAGGAGGATTTTTTGGCCGACATGCTTGAGCGGACGCCTGAAATGCATGAGATTCGCCACTTGTTCAAGATGGCCGCCCATGGTTTGGCATTTGGTGAGGGCGTCAAGCGAGAGGTTGGGCCCCGGCTTATGAAGCTCAATCAGTTGACTGGATTTTCCCAATTTTTAGAAGTGCTTCATATTTTGCATTTGCTTGCTGTTACGGAAGACCGTGTCTTGCTGCACAGCATTCCTTATGAAAACCGCTTGCACAGAAAGGAGCAGGACAGGCTGAGGCGGATTTACGACCTGATCGACAGTCGGTATCGAGAGCAAGTGCGTGTGGAAGAGGTTGCAGCTGCAGCCAATATGGGCAGGGAGGCATTTTGCCGATATTTCAAAAAGATGACCCGTTTGACATTCGTTGAATTCCTCAACCATTATCGGGTCAACCAATCCAAACGCCTGTTGAGGCAGGGCAAAACAATAACCGCCGCCTGTTACGGCAGCGGTTTTGAAAGTCTTTCTTATTTCAACCGGGTTTTTAAAAAGTACAGCGGTGAATCACCATCCGCATTTAGAAAGCGGTTGGTGTTGGACTAATTATTTTGCGTTTTTTACGAAACGGTTCAACCAATCATTTTGTTCCCATAACAAGTGCAGGAGGTTTTCCTTTCCCCTATAGCCGTGTGCTTCGTATGGCAGGTAAACGAGCCTCACTGATCCGCCGTGTCCCTTGATGGCATTGTATAACCTTTCGCTGTTGATGGGGAATGTTCCAGGATTGTCATCAGCTTCACCGTGTACCAGCAGGATAGGGGTTTTTATTTTGTTGGCATAGCTGAACGGACTCATTTTATAATACAGGTCAGGCGCTTCCCAATAAGTTCTTTCTTCAGCCTGGAAACCAAATGGGGTAAGCGTTCTGTTGTATGCGCCACTCCGTGCAAGTCCTGCTTTAAACAGACCGGTGTGGGCCAGCAAGTGGGCAGTCATGAAAGCTCCATAACTGTGACCACCTACTGCTACTCTCTTGGGATCTGCAATCCCCATACCCGACAAGGCCTTTATAGCAGCCTCAGCATTGAGTTTGAGTTGTTCGATAAAACTGTCATTGGGTTTGCTTTCCGGATTGGCAGCTACGATTGGCATTTCTGCATTGTCAAGTACTGCGTAACCCTGCGTTACATAGAAAATAGGAGAGCCCCAGCTCAGGGTTGTAAAACGGTCCTTGCTTCCCCTCACTTGTGCGGCATCTGCTGCACTGTTGAATTCACGGGGGTATGCCCACATCAAAAGCGGCAAGGGGCCGTCTTTCGTTTTGTCGTATCCTTTCGGCAAATAGAGATCTCCAGTGAGGTCAACGCCGTCGGCCCTTTTGTATTTGACTTTTTCTTTGGTGACCCCCATCAATGCAGGGTAAGGGTTTGTAAATGCTGTTATTTGTTGATCTGCTGTATTGGATTTCAGGTTTTTGATGAAGTAGTTGGGCACTTCGGTTTGGCTTTCCCGACGGGTAATCAATTGAAGGTTTTGTGCATTCAAAACCGTTACAACAGTTTCATAGGTGCCTGGTTGTGCACGCCAAAGGATGGTTTGTTTTTTGGACTGCAGATCGAATTCTGCAAGGTAGGGGAGGTCTCCATTGGGCGAAGATCCAACGGGATTGTTCATCAGTATCCGTTTATTATCAAGCAGATCAATAACCGGTCTTCCGAAAGCTGATTTTGTCAGTACGGGTGAGCCAGGATTGTTGTAGGCATCGGTGGTATTTCTTTCAAACAGCATTTCTACTGCGCCGGTTGAAGGGTCCAGCCTGCTGGCTTTCTGCATTTGTTTGCCTGAAAGCCCTTCATTCACCCAAGCAAAATGTTCATTACCCCAAATCAGTCCACGGAAGCGTAATTTGGTTTTTACCACGATGGATGGCTGTGAGGTGAATGGCGCTGTTAATGCGTAAACCACATCGTGGTATTCCACATTTTTTTTGATCAAGCCGCTGTCCAATGGCTCACACCAGGTGATGGTGGCAGCAGCATCGTTTCTCCAGGCAAATGAACGGGGTACCATTTGAACATTATCGTATCCACTGGGGGTGGTTTCACCTGAGGGTAGGTTGGCCAATATTTTAACTGTTTTGCCATTCATGTCTTGTAAAGAAATCCTGCTGGCAAATGAATAAGCGGTAACCAGATAAGAGAATGGTTTTTGGATGGTTTCTGTGAGCAGGTATTTTTTATCTGGACTAACCTCAAATGAAGTGTAAATGGAGGGAGTTCCCATTTTTGTTTCTATTCCTTTGCTGTTCTTCATTAACTGGGATGTAGTAAGAAAGGCAAATGCCTCCTCATCATAAGGTGAACGGATGAGGTCTTGGTATGTGCGGCTTGGTGCGGCTTTGCCAACGCTCTCCTGGATGGATGGACCTACAGGCGTGATTGGTTTTTTGGGCATTAACGAGGCAGGTTTGGTGATTGCGGTGTAGAGTAGGGTTTCTTCACTGACCCAAGTGACAACAGGTCCCAGTGTGGCGTTTAAAGCTGTTTTGTTGATTTTGGCAGCAATGGCTTTTTCAACTGAAATCACATAGAGGTCAACGCGGCTTCCCGTGGTATGGGTGAAGGCTATTTGTTTTTCATCCGGACTCCAGCTGATGTTACTGGCCAGCAGATTGGCCGGTAAGCCAGCAATTGGTATTTCTTTTCCTGTCTTGATATTTTTCAACCGCAGACCGTTGACAAAATTTTGCCGGCTGGGGGAGAAATTATTCGGGTTAAGGCGTAATCCCGCCACCCTTGTTTCGGGTTGGCCCAATTCTTCCACTGTGGGATAGGAGTTGCGCTCAATGATCAGCATCCATGAGGCTTTTTTATCAATACTCACGGCAGGAGTAGGTTTTGCGAGCAGCAGATCTGAAATTACTTTCGGCGGGGTCTGATAACTTTTAATTTCCTGGCTTTGTACTGTCAGGTTAATAAGCAATGAGGTGAAAAAAAGAAGGTATCTCATACAGATGGTTTGGATAAAGTTAATGCAATTATTCACCTGTAAAGTTCCGTTTGCATGAATAGTTTAGTTGTTGCCTCTTGGCTCATTTCATTATCTTCGCGGCACAAAACTGCTGAATATGTCACTACTTGTATTTGGAACCATGGCCTTTGACGCAATTGAAACTCCTTTTGGAAAAAGTGATCGCATCATTGGCGGAGCCGCAACATATATTGCGCTCAGCGCTTCCAATTTTATTACGCCCATCAAGCAGATTTCAGTTGTTGGGGGTGATTTTCCGCAGGAAGAACTTGACCACCTCAGCAGTCTTGGTGTTCATTTAGAAGGAGTTCAAATCAAGAAGGACCAGAAGTCCTTTTTCTGGTCAGGCCGTTATCACATGGACATGAATGAGCGGGATACGCTTGATACCCAGCTCAATGTACTGGCTGATTTCAATCCGGTTGTACCAGACAGTTACCAGGATGCTGAGTTCGTCATGCTGGGCAACGGTGTTCCAGCCTTGCAGCACAGTGTGTTGAAGCAAATGACGAATAAGCCCAGGCTGGTGGTCATGGATACCATGAATTTCTGGATGGAAACAGCAATGGCTGATCTGGAAGCACTGCTGAAGGATGTAGACGTTTTGCTGGTGAACGACAGCGAGGCCAGGCAGCTGAGCGCTCAGTTTTCTTTGGTGCGCGCAGCAAAAGAAATCATGTCAATGGGTCCAAAATATGTTGTCATCAAGAAAGGAGAACATGGGGCACTTTTGTTTCATGGTGATCAGGTTTTTGTGGCACCTGCACTTCCGCTTGAAGAGGTTTTTGATCCAACCGGCGCGGGAGATACATTTGCTGGAGGGTTTATCGGACACCTTGCACGTACCAAAGACATTTCTTTTGAAAATATGAAATCTGCCATCATAGTTGGATCAGCCATGGCTTCCTTCTGTGTAGAAAAATTTGGTACTACACGTATGCGTGAGATCAGCAGAGAAGATATCCTCAACAGGATTCAGCAGTTTGTAGAGCTCGTTAATTTTGACATTAACCTGGTCTGAAACTATTGAACTGCAATCATTTTTTTCAATTTTCTTGACTTTCCGTTTACACTGAGGATATCTATCAGCAGCACGTAAACCCCCTTTTTGATTATTTTATTATCAATAGTACCATTCCAATGCAGTACGCCTGAAGTACCGCAAAGTGCGTTATTGATAATTTTTCCAAGCAGCATCCCTTGCTGATCAAATAAATTACAGGTTAGCAGGTTGCCGTTGCGGTTGAATCGATAGTGAATACCCATCGTGTCATCTGTTCCGTTGTTATCTGGTGAAATGACAGTGGGAATTATACTGACTTCCGTGGTATTGAGATCTGTTGTTCTATGCTGACTGTTTTGCCGCGTTGGAGTGCCGTAACCTGATGCAGAAGAGGCTGAGTGCCAGTTATCCGGGTCATTTGTAGGATAGAACCAGCTTATGCGTTCCAGGGATACACCTTCCCTGTTGTTAAGCAGTGGGAAATGCATTTGCTCGTCATAGTTGAATGCATCAATCGTTGTTCCTTGTTTTGTCAGTACGCTTATATTACCCTTGTCGTCTGGCAAGGAAGGCATAGCGGTGGTCTTGATGATAAAATTGTTTTTTACCTCCCATTTTTTTGACAGGTAGGCTGAATCTACAGTGAAAACCAGGTGATCTCCAGGAAAAAAATTCCTGTCTTTTGTACTTGCTGGGAATGCAGCTGTAGTAAAACCAGCATTATTTTGTGTAGCCAGCAGCAGGTTTTTTGTGTTCAGCACTTTATTGGAAACATTGACAAGCTCCACAAAGTCAGCGCCACTTGATTCCGGATTGAACAGGATCTCATTGATCAACACATCACTTTTTTCTGGTAGGGTTAGCAGACTTGTACGTGTTGAGATGGAGTCAGCTTCTGAAGAGCTGCAATGCCTGATGTTTTTTCCAGTAAGGGTATAAATTTTGTTTGGCAGGATTGCCGTTTGCAGGGTGATTTTTACCTGATTGAAAAATGGAGGAACTGCTTCAGTCCCAACGATGTTGCCAGCTGCAGGAGAGATGTGATAGTTAGCTGCTGTTGAAACTGAACTACTGTCTGCACCCTGATTAAGCTCCA
>JBDLUZ010000105.1:0-7701 GCA_039805045.1 Bacteroidota bacterium
GAACATTTTGCAGACAACACTGAGGAACGTGAACTGGCCAATTATGGTATGATGCTATGGGGCAACGGCAATTTCAACTTCAATCAGGCAACCATGGGCTATGCGCAAGACAGTGACTTTGGTGGTATCAGCGCACAAAGAAGAGGCTGGGAAAAACAACACCTAGTAGGTTACATGGAAAGCCATGACGAGGAACGACTCCTATACAAAAACCTTAATTTTGGCAACCAGTCTGCCTCCTATTCTACCCGCGACTCACTGGTTGCGCTCAAAAGAATGGGACAAGCTGCAGCTTTCTGGGCAATGATACCGGGACCTAAAATGCTCTGGCAATTCGGAGAAATAGGATTCCCTTACTCGATAAACACCTGCACAAACGGAACAGTTAACAACAACTGCAGGCTAGACAATAAACCATTGGTCTGGGAAAACTTTGGAGATGTTTCAAAAAGAGCACTCTATGATGTCTACTCCAACCTGCTTCGGCTGCGCCAGAACCCTTCATTTATCTCCACTTTCACTGGGAACAATTATACGCTAGACCTTGCAGGAACTGTCAAGACAATTCAGGTTAACACTGATTCACTCAAAATAGTGGTTGTTGGTAATTTTGATTTGTCTGCCAAAACAGCCAACGTTACTTTCCCCAATAGTGGAACCTGGTTTAGCTATCTTACCAAAACATCCATCAATGTGTCCGGTACAAGCAGCTCCATCAGCCTGCAACCAGGGGAATACCATGTTTACCTTAACCGTGACCTCAGTAGCTCGGTTGTTACAGCACTATTGAATCCCGTTTTGCCTGAACTCGATTTACAGACTATCATCTACCCCAATCCTGTAAAAAATGAGCTCAATCTAAAATACGTTCTACCAAAATCCGGACAAGTAGTCATATCGCTTATGAGTTCAAACGGTATTTTACTTGGAACTCTTTTCAAAGGCGTACAATCGTCTGGTTTGAAAAACATTCCAAACCAATCAAGGTCAGTCAACTGTCAGGTTCCTCAAAACTTTCTGATATTCCACATATACTGTGTATTGTTAACAATTTAGTAATGTAAGGACTGCATCAAGATTAAGTGGATTCTTCACCTTTGTCGGGCAATTAAAAGAAACTACCTTGACAAAGAAGCTCCGCTTAGCTCTCATAGCTTTGTTGGCTTTTGTCATGTTCACAGAACATGGCAAAGCACAGACTAATTCAACCAACCGGGTATCAAAACCTTGGTATGAAACAATTTCACTTAGGGGATATATGCAGGTAAGATATAATAGGCTATTGGAAACCAATCCTAAACTTAAGTGTGAACAATGCGATAGGTCATGGGGAGAGGGTGGTTCATTCAGTATCAGAAGGGCAAGGCTAATCTTCAGCGGAAACCTCAGTGAAAGATTGTACTTCTACATACAGCCTGACTTTGGGAGTTCAGCTGGTAGCACGCTCAATATCTTTCAATTAAGAGACGCCTATTTTGACCTTGGCTTGAACAAAAAATCAACAATGCGCATTCGGATTGGTCAAAGTAAGGTGCCATTTGGGTTTGAAAATATGCAATCCAGTCAAAACAGGTTACCGCTAGACAGGGCAGATGCACTGAATTCAGCTGTTTCGAATGAGCGTGACCTAGGGGCTTTTTTTTACTGGGCACCTGAGGAAGCCAGAAAATTATATGCTGGCTTCATTAAAGACAATGAAAAAGGATCCGGAGACTATGGTGTTTTTGGTATTGGAATCTATAATGGGCAGACTGCAAACAGGCCTGAACAAAATGACAATTTGCATATTGTAAGCAGATTAAGTATCCCAATAAAAATTGGTACCCAATTTATAGAACCCGGAATTCAGGGGTATATGGGTAAATTCGTTGTGCCCACAGATACAAGGAGTACTTCGGTTAAAAGCGAGCGGAACTTTGAGTTTAACGAAAAAAGGCTTGCAAGTTCATTTGTTCTTTACCCAAGACCACTTGGAATCCTGGCAGAATACAATATCGGAAAAGGTCCGAGATATAATCCATCTACAGACTCAATCAACCTTCGCCACCTATCTGGAGGTTTCATTACAATAAGCTATAAAATAAGTGGAAAAGGTAAAGAAGAGGTTCTCTTCCCATTTACCAGACTTCAAGCTTACGATGGTGGTAAAAAACACGAATTGGATGCCCGTTCATACCGTGTCAGGGAATTAGAGGCAGGACTTGAATGGCAGATGAATAAACAATTTGAACTGACCGTAACCTATGTTTTATCCAAAAGACAATTTGAAGACAACAGAATAAAATCAAATATCCAGCAGGGACGACTGCTCAGAATTCAAACACAACTCAATTTTTAACCCGATAAATATTTATTATGGCAGCAAATTCATTTTTTAAAATTTTCCTACCTAAAGACAGGATTTTTTACAGTTTATTCGAAGATGTAGCAGTGACAGTAAATAAAATGGGCGGGTTATTACAGGAAATGGTTAATGAACCTGATGAAGATAAAAGAGCAGGAATTTTAGGGCAAATAGAAAACATGGAGCATAAGAATGATGACTCCACTCACAACATTTTTACCGAACTGGGCAGAAATTTCATTACCCCATTAGACAGGGAAGATATACACCAACTGGCTACAGCCCTGGATGATATTGCAGATTACATCTACGCTTCTGCAAAGAAAATTAATTTTTACAAAATCAATCCCAACGATACCGGCATACATAAAATGGCCGAAATGATTTTACAAGGTACAGTCGAAATCAAAAAAGCAGTCAATGGGCTCAGGGATATGAAAAACCTGAGGGAAATGACTGAAGCACTAGTTAAAATCAACAGTATTGAAAACCAAGCAGATGACGTTTTTGATATGAGTATCGAAATGCTTTTTAACAAAGAGAATGATTTCAAAGAAGTAATCAAGAAAAGAGAAATTTATCAGGTTATGGAAATTGCAACCGACAAATGTGAGGATGCTGCCAATGTAATTGAATCAATTATCATCAAGTACGCCTAACTGAGAACTGATAAAAAATCTCACAACATGACCCTTTTAATCGTCATTGTCATTCTTGCATTGGTTTTTGACTACATCAATGGCTTTCATGATGCAGCAAACTCAATTGCTACTGTAGTATCAACGAAAGTACTAACACCGTTCCAGGCTGTGGTCTGGGCAGCATTTTTTAATTTTGTAGCTTACTGGATTTTCCAGGATCATGCTGTTGCCAATACCATCAGCAAAACCGTGAACAAGGAGTTTATTACATTACATGTAATTCTTGCTGGACTAATCGCAGCTATTTTCTGGAATCTGCTCACTTGGTGGTATGGGATTCCATCTTCCTCTTCCCATACATTAATCGGAGGATTTGCTGGCGCCGCAGTTGCCCATGCCTTGTTCGATCAGGGGAGCATGGTATCATTGGATAAGATTGTCGAAAACCAGACAATCATCAAAACCGTTCTTTTCATCTTTTTTGCTCCGCTGATAGGGATGTTCATATCCATTTTCATTACTATCGTAACGATCATGCGGAATATGTGGGCAAGAATTGGTATCATTATTCTTGCCACTGCACTTACTGTTTGGATGTTTGACAGGTTTGAAGAATCCAAAATGAGGGAAGGAACCCAGAAGTTTATTAAACTGGATAAATATAAAACTGACTTTGAAAAAGCTAGTGCAGCGCTGGCTAAAGAGCCTACTAACGACAAATTCAAAAAGAACCTTGAAACTGCAGAGCAAAAACTAGCTGAGGCAAAAGAAGTCTACCTGCAGATTGAGCCAGTGGTTATTCGTTTTGATCAGATTGGTGCCGACTCCATCGCATCATTTGCGTACCACAAGGGATTGCTCCATGAAATAGAAATCAGTAAGCTAAAAGATGATGCCAGAAATGCCAATGACTACCTTGTACTAGAGGCACTTGCTGCAGACAATGCGGAAAAAAAGCAGGAATTTGATATCGCCAAAACTGAAACAGAAAAATACAAAGAGCCTGTCAAACTTTTCCTTGAAAAGCAAATTAGTGCTGACAGCGCACTGGCAGCCATGCATGCCATCTACCCGATAGAAAAAAGGAATAAAGCCAAAGTGAAGGCAAAATTGGAAAAATTCAACATCCAGTCTTCATTCAGCAAAGACATACAAAAATCAGAGAACCATATCATTGTTTGGGGGATTGTTTTCACTTCTATTCTTTTCATTCTTGTATACCTTTTTGTTGAAAAATATAAAACACCTACTGCATACTCAGTAGCCAATATGTTTAAGAAACTGCAATTATTCAGTTCTGCAGCATTCAGCATTGGCCATGGTGGCAATGATGCACAAAAAGTAATGGGAATTATTGGAGCTGCATTGATTGCAAGTGGGAACATTCAAGACTTTGGTCAGCTTCCAAACTGGGTTCCGATATCATGCTACCTGGCAATTGGTCTCGGAACGATGAGTGGTGGATGGAAGATTGTTAAAACAATGGGAACAAAAATCACTAAAGTGACACCTCTTGAAGGTGTGGCAGCAGAAACTGCAGGTGCATTAACCTTATTCTTTACAGGCCAAATGGGTATTCCGGTTTCAACTACACATACCATAACAGGTTCTATAATTGGAGTAGGAGCTACAAAAAGATTGAGTGCTGTAAGGTGGGGTGTAACCTCATCATTACTCGTAGCTTGGATATTGACAATTCCGGTAAGTGCCTTATTGGCAGGCTTAGTTTATTGGATTATCACGCTCTTCAATTAGATTTTAACATTTTAAGCAACAGGCTGTCTCAATAAAATGAGGCAGCCTTTTTTGTTTATGATCAATTATTTAATGGATATAATTTAGAATAAACCGTCAAAAATTTAATTTTTTAAAGTGATTATGAGTAATTTAAAATAAAAAATGAAATACATTTTAATCTGTCTGCTGACATTAAATTTCTATGCCAAGGCTCAGGTTATATCAGATTCCTTGTTGATTGAGGGACATTACAGGGTATTTCATTACAATAAACCTGCTGTTGATTCAAAGGGATTCAGTCTTGTTTTTGTACTGCACGGATCTGGTGGAAACGGACCACAAATGATGCAAAGGGTTAAATCCTTTGATTCCATCAGCGACGAAGAAAAAATGATAGCAGTTTTCCCTACAGGATATAAAAATTTCTGGAATGAATGCAGGAAAATAGCACCTTCGGCTGCCAATGTTGAACAAATCAATGAGGAAGCATTTTTTGCAGGGATGATTGAGTACTTCAGCAAAAGACTCAAGATTGATCAAAAGAAAGTTTTTGCAATTGGAACATCGGGAGGTGGACATATGGCATATAAACTGGCATTAACTATTCCTGACAAATTCAGATCCATTACAGCCATCATAGCAAACCTGCCGGCAGATGAAAACCTTGATTGTCCGCAAAGCAAGAAACCCCTCAATGTCATGATTGTAAACGGCACAGCAGACAAAATTAATCCCTTTGATGGTGGAGAAGTAATTCTTAGCAGCGGTAATTTCGGTAAAGTCAGGTCTACTGAGGAAACATTTCAATACTGGGCTAAACTCGCAGGATATAAGGATAAGCCAGTGCACACTTTACTTCCTGATAACAACACCACAGACGGCAAAACAATTGAACAATACACATATTCAGGAAAACAAAAGGATGTCGTCTTGCTCAAGGTAAATGGAGGAAAGCATGATTATCCTGGCGACATTGACGTCCATTTATATGCATGGAAGTTCTTCAAATCGTCTTTCTAATTCATCTAAAAAAAGAATAGTTATAAAAAAAGCCATCCAACAAATGCTGGATGGCTTACAGGTATGTTTGGTTACAATTTACTAGTTCTCAAACTTAAGGTCAAGTCCCAATCCCCTCAATTCATGTACAAGTACATTAAATGATTCCGGAATTCCTGCTTTTGGAACATTATCGCCTTTCACAATGGCTTCATAAGTCTTCGCCCTACCTATTATATCGTCTGATTTGAGCGTAAGCAACTCCTGAAGAATGTTGGATGCACCGTAAGCTTCCAGGGCCCAAACTTCCATCTCTCCAAAACGCTGACCACCAAATTGTGCTTTACCACCCAAAGGCTGTTGCGTAATCAAGGAGTACGGACCAATTGAACGGGCGTGCATCTTATCATCAACCATGTGATGGAGTTTCAGCATATAGATGATTCCAACAGTGGCTTTTTGATGGAACCTTTCACCGGTTTCACCATCATACAAATAAGTATGACCAAAACTTGGCAGTTGAGCCTGATCGATAAGATCTTTGATTTCTGTAACTGTAGCACCATCAAAAATCGGCGTAGAGAATCGCATTCCCAGCTTCTCTCCTGCCCAACCCAGGATGGTTTCATATATCTGACCAAGATTCATCCTAGATGGTACACCCAATGGATTAAGTACAATGTCAACAGGAGTACCATCCTCGAGGAATGGCATATCCTCTGCACGAACTATCTTGGCTACAATACCTTTGTTACCGTGTCTTCCCGCCATTTTATCACCCACTTTCAGCTTACGCTTAACAGCAAGGTAAACTTTGGCCAACTTTAATACACCTGCAGGCAATTCATCACCGATAGATATATTGAACTTTTCACGCTTGTATCTGCCCAATTCTTCATTAAACCTGATGTTGTAGTTATGCAACAGTGTATTGATGGCATCATCCGTTTTCTCATCGCCTGTCCAACCCAAAGGATTGACATTTTGATAGTCGATGGTGGTCAACACTTTGGTGTTAAACTTTGCACCCTTACCAAAGATCAGTTCTCCGAAATTGTTGGAAACACCAGCTGAGTTCTTGTCTTTCAGCAAAATCTGAAGCTTACCTACAAGAAGTTCAAGAATATCCTTTTCATTCTGAACGTGGATTAATTCAAGCTTTTCAAGTGCCGATTTTTCCTTGACCTTGGAGTTTTTATCTTTTTTGGCACGCTGGAAAAGTTTTTTGCCAATAACAACACCTTCTGTTCCACTCGGAGCCTTCAATGATGCATCCTTGGCATCACCAGCCTTATCACCAAAGATAGCTCTTAACAGTTTCTCCTCTGGTGTTGGATCACTTTCTCCCTTGGGAGTAATTTTTCCTATTAGGATATCACCTTCTTTGACCTGTGCGCCAATCCTGATAATTCCATACTGATCAAGATCTTTAGTTGCCTCTTCGGATACATTCGGAATATCTGGAGTAAGCTCCTCCTCACCAAGTTTGGTATCGCGCACCTCAAGTTCAAACTCTGATATGTGAATGGATGTGAAGAGATCTTCACTTACAACCTTTTCATTGATTACGATAGCATCCTCAAAGTTGTATCCTTTCCATGGCATAAACACCACTTTAAGGTTACGTCCAAGTGCAAGCTCACCATTCTTAACCGCGTAACCTTCTGTCAGGAAATCACCTGTTTTAACGCGCTGGCCCTTAAATACTGCAGGGCGGAGCGTGATTGAGGTTTCCTGGTTTGTTTTGATGAATTTGGTAAGCTTGTAGATCTTCAAGTCATCTTCAAAGCTCACCAGTTTCATGGCCTCGTCTCGCTCATAACGCACATGAATCTCATTGGCATCCACAAACTCAACAACACCCTCTCCTTCTGCATGCAGCTGGATACGGGCATCTCTTGCTGCTTTTGCTTCAAGACCTGTACCAACAATCGGCGCCTGTGGTTTGATAAGCGGAACCGCCTGACGTTGCATGTTTGA
>JBDLUZ010000106.1:0-7138 GCA_039805045.1 Bacteroidota bacterium
CTGTTGGCCAGAACGGCTATCCACACCAAAAACAGTTTGCCTTCTGCATTCAGGAACAGTACAGGATTACAATCGGGTAAGCCCGGTGTATCAGCCATTTCAAAAGGTGTGCTCCAGGTTGCTTCACCTTTTTTCAAGAGGGATCCCATGATTCGCACATCGTTGGACTGTCTTTCTCCACTGCCCTGAAACCAACAGCTCAGCAGGTTGCCGCCGGGTAATTCAACTATACTGCTGCCATGCACGTGCAGCTGCTGCAAGGGGAAAACAGAGATGCTGGCTTTTATCCCTGAAACAGATTCTTCTTGCTGTGCTTTAGCTTCCCCGATATGCAGTAGCAGGTAAGCAGAAAATGCCAACACCAACCTCATTATTGGAATACCGAGTGGCTGGGTTGTAATAAATCCCTTTGAATTAGATCTGTCCATAATGCAGGTTAAGGCATGCTGGTTAAAACTGACTACAATGGTTTTCAGCTCTTCTTCTTTTGCTTTTCCGTCAGAGATGCTGTCCAACTGAAATGACGGTCAAATATCGCCATTTTTTCTTGCCTGATATATTCCACAAAAGCGGATGCAACCGGACTGAGTTTTTCAAGTGACCCAGGTTTAGTTCATTTTTGATGCCGATAAGCGGCATCAGAGAGATGCCCAGTCCGGCTATAAGTGACTGTTTTACGGCTTCATTAGACGACAGTTCCATTTTTTGTTTCAAGTCCACTTTGCAGCGCTGTAGAAATTTCTCCATCATGAGTCTGGTAGCTGATCCGTTTTCCCTGAAAATCAATGGTCTGGATTCAAGGATTTCGCGGGTAGTAGCAGTTTTGGAAATTTTGACATCTCCGTTACCCACCAGAAAGAGTTTGTCTTGCATCAACTCTATTTTTTTCAGCTTAATCTGTCCGGGTATCGTTGATAAAAAAGCAAAATCAATCTCATTTTTTTCAAGTGATTCCAGCACTTTCCCCTTATTGGAAACGTCCAGATTCAGCTCCACGCCATCATATTGATTGTGGAAACCGCTCAGGTAATACGGCGCGATATATTTACCTGTGGAAACAGAGGCGATATTCAGTTTTCCCGTCAGTTTGCCTTTAATCGCCATGGTATGTTGTTCAATCAGTTCAATCTCATTCAGGATTCTTTTTGATGTATTGATGAGTTCCCTTCCGAATTCTGTGATGTAAACTTTTTTATTGACTACTTCTATTAGGGGGATGTCAAAGTGCTGTTGCAGGTTCTTCAGCTGAATAGATACCGCAGGCTGTGTTAGGTGAAGCTCCTCTGCTGCTTTGGTTATACTGCCTGTTTCACTTACTTTTAAGAAGATTTGGAGCTGATGCAGGGTATAATTCATAAAAATATTTTAATAAAAAGTATTTAAATATAAAAACAAATATATGTCAATTTCTGGTTTAGACGGACCTGGAAACGAATTTCTTATATCAGAACTACTCATCTATCCAGTCAAATCACTGGGTGGGATATCTGTTAAGTCAGCTGTACTGACAGACAGAGGATTTGATTATGACAGACGGTTTATGTTGATAGATGCACACAACAGGTTTGTAACCCAGCGTGAATTCCCGGAACTGGCGTTTTTCAAGACAGCAATTTTGGGTAATCAGCTTAGTATAACAGACAAAAGGGATGGTAGTTCAGTTGCTGTTTCCCTAATTGCTGTTGAAGGGGAACAGATTGGCGTGCAGATATGGGATGATCATTGCCAGGCAATGCTTCTTGACAACGCTATCGCCGATTGGTTTTCGGCAAGATTATCACAGCCTGTTCAACTCGTTTATATGCCTGATGAATCCCACCGGCGGGTTGATCCTGCTTATGCAGGCAATGGTGAACTCACAAGTTTTTCAGACGGTTACCCTGTGCTGATAATTGGAGAAGAATCCCTCAAAGGCCTGAATGCCAGACTCGAGAATCCTATTCCCATGGATCGGTTCAGGCCCAATATTGTATTTTCTGGGGGGTATCCACATGTTGAAGATACTTTCAATGTTTTTAGGGCCGGTGGTGTGGAATTACACGCTGTTAAACCATGTGCCCGCTGTGTCATGACTACCACTGATCAGGAAACCGGCCAGAGGACTGCCGAGCCACTTCAAACACTGTCAAAGTATAGGCGTCAGCAGAACAAGATTTATTTTGGGCAAAACTTGCTGGCATCCAACACCGGTGAAGTTCGTTTGGGTGATCATTTGATCGTTCTCAGTACCAAACAATCATTATTCAATCATTAACATTATGCTGAAGCGCTTAATTTTTTTGGTAATCATTTCTATTGCCTGTTTGCAATTGTATGCCATGGAGATTCCTGCTCAGGTAATTTTTAAATCTGGTGAAGAAGGATACCAATGTTTTAGAATTCCTGCAATCATCTCAGCATCAGATGGTTCTTTGCTTGCTTTTGCTGAAGGCAGAAAGTTGAATTGTGGTGATGCAGGCAATATTGACCTTGTTTTAAAAAAATCAACTGATGGTGGTAAAACATGGGGACCATTGCAGGTTGTTTGGGACGATGGCGGTAACACCTGTGGCAATCCTGCTCCGGTTCTTGATTCAAAATCAGGGCATGTTGTGCTTTTGTCTACCTGGAATCTTGGCGAAGACCATGAGCCACAGATAATTGATAAAAAAAGTAAAGACACGCGGCGAATTTTTGTTTTGCGTTCTGAAGATGACGGTATGAACTGGTCGAAACCACAAGAAATTACAAAGGATGTAAAGCTGCCGGAGTGGACCTGGTATGCAACTGGTCCCTGCAACGGTATTCAGATTCAAGCTGGAAAATACAAGAACAGGTTGGTGATTCCGGCAGATCATATTGAAGCCGTGACGAAAAAGTATTATTCCCATGTAATCTATTCTGACGATGGCGGGTTGAACTGGAAACTTGGGGGTACCACACCCACTGATCAGGTCAATGAATGCACTGTAGCTGAGTTACCGGGTGGAAAGTTATTGTTGAACATGCGCAACTACAATGGAATCCGCATCAGACAAACAGCAACAAGTATGGATGGTGGCAATACGTGGTCAGCACTCAAGGGAGACAGCATGCTGATTGAACCCGTTTGTCAGGCCAGTATGATCTGGTCTGTAGCAAAAGGAAGGAAGCCTGTACTTGCTTTTTCCAATCCCGCTTCAGCACGCAGCCGAACGGCCATGACGGTTAAACTGTCTTATGATGAGGGGAAAAGTTGGACAAAGAAACTGTTGCTGCATAGCGGACCCGCTGCATATTCCAATCTGATAACATTGCCCAATGGCAACCTGGCCTGTCTTTATGAATCAGGCACAAAAGGCGCTTACGAAAATATAGTTTTCAAAGAAATGCATTGGGATGAATTCTCGCCACTTTCTCCCCTTGAATCGGATCCTGATTTTGTGCTGGCACGCCACAATGCTGGCCTGTCTGCAGCAGGTTTCAGCAAGAGTGTTAATTATGTGCAGGCTTGGGATAAGCAGGCTGACCCGGTCAGCGGACTCATTCCCCGTAATATCAGGGAATCAAAGGATTTTTGGAATGCCTGGGATGCAGCAGCAGACAACTATCCTTATATGGTACTTGTTTCTTCCATACTTATGCCGGATTATTTCAAAGGGAGAGCTCTGCAAATGCTGAAGGCGGAAACAGCATTGACGTCAAGAATCGGCAGACTGCCAGACAGTTATTCTTTTTCAAAAAAGTCATTCTTGAATGAAAGGATTGATACAGGGCAAATCATTTTTGGTACGGCGGAATATATGAAAGACGGACTCATTCCACTTACGGAATGGCTGGGTGAAAGTCCCTGGAGTAACCGCATGCTTGGTATGCTCGATGATCTTCCGCGCGTAGCTAAGATGGCCACGCAGCTATCAGGGAAATGGTATGGCAACAGTGCCACAGTGGAAGTAAATGGTGACCTCATGCAGGTGCTGGCTCGGGTTTACTGGATGACAAAAGACCCCCGGTACCTGAACTGGGCTGTTGAAATTGCTGATTATTACCTGAACGAAACCCAATTGCCCACTGTGGCACTGGATCATTTGCGGATCAGGGATCACGGGTGTGAAATCATTTCAGGTTTATGCGAAGTGTACCTTGCCGCTGCCTATGTATTGCCAGAAAAGCGGAATGCGTGGAAACCATTCATCCACAGCATGCTCGACAGGATTCTGGAGGTAGGTAGAAATCAGGATGGTTTGTTTTATGATGAAATAAACCCGGTTACAGGCGTTGTTACAGCACCCCGGATAGCAGATAATTTTGGCTATACATTCAATGCCTATTGGTTTATTGCAGCATTGGATTCGGTGCCGCGTTACAGGGAAGCCGTTTTGAAAGGCCTGTCTGCATTGTATACCAAATACCGGAATCACAACTGGGAAAACGGCAGTGCAGATGGTTATGCCGATGCGATTGAAGGAGCACTCAATTTATATAACCGCGAGCCTATTCCTGCTGTGCGCGACTGGCTGGACAGTGAAATAAAAATCATGTGGAATATGCAGCAACCTGATGGAATGGTAGAGGGTTGGCATGGTGATGGCAATTTTGCCAGAACGAGCATGATGTACAGTCTCTGGAAAACGCAGGGAGTGACTGCGCTGAACTGGAGGGATGATATTCAGCTGGGTGCAACAAAATCTTCGAACGGCATTAAGATTTATCTCAAATCAGGTGAAGCATGGAGTGGGGCTTTGAAATTTGACCTGCAAAGACACCGGGTACAGATGGGCATGCCTGTTGATTATCCCCGTATCAATCAGTTTCCTGAATGGTTCACAACTGATGCTTCAACACAATACAGGGTTCAGGTTTTCAAAGAAGCATATGATAAAAACAGGAAGGATTATACTGTCAGCAATAATGGGGATGAACCGAAAACCTATTCTGGTAAAGCATTACAATATGGCATCCCTGTTTCCCTGCAAAAAGGAGAGGCTATCTGGATGTATGTAATGCCTGAAGGAAAGTAAGAGGGGTGCACAATTGTGTGCAACCCCGTTCTTTGCTACTAAAAGGCCTGTTGGAAGTCTGCTTTGATGTCTTCTATGTGTTCGATGCCTACACTCACGCGAATCTGGTTGGGTAAAACGCCACTTGCAACCTGTTCAACTTCACTCAGCTGCTCATGTGTAGTTGAGGCAGGATGGATGACCAGTGTTTTGGCATCACCCACATTGGCAAGGTGCGATGCCAGTTTGAGGCTTTCAATGAATTTAGCTGCCCTTTCCTTGCCACCTTTGATACCAAACTGAAGAACACCACCGAAACCATTGGTAAGATAAGTTTTGGCCAACGTGTGATAAGCATTGGATTCCAGTCCGGGATACAAAACATATTCCACTTCTTCATGCTGTTCCAGCCATTGTGCCAGTGCCAATGCATTTTCACCATGCCTTTGTGCTCTGAGAGAGAGGGTTTCAATGCCTTGCAGCAGTAGGAAGGAATTGAAAGGGGATTGCGAAGTGCCAAAGTCGCGGAGTCCCTCAACCCTTGCGCGGATGATGAAGGCAATGTTGGGAAGTCCAAGTGGATTGCCTGTGCCGAAAACATCCCAGAATTTTAATCCGTGATAGCCCTCTGATGGTTCAGTGAATTGCGGAAATTTCCCATTGCCCCAGTTGAAATTACCACCATCAACAATTACACCGCCTATTGTTGTGCCATGTCCGCCAATCCATTTGGTGGCAGATTCCACAACAATATTGGCCCCATGTTCCAGTGGTTTAAAAAAGTAGCCGCCGGCACCAAAAGTATTGTCTACAATAAGCGGTATTTCATGCTTTTGCGCTAATTCTGCGAATTTTTTGAAGTCGGGTATATTGAGCTTGGGGTTGCCAATCGTTTCCAGGTAGATTGCTTTGGTATTTTGGTCGATCAGGGGTTCAAAAGTTTCAACCTTGTCTCCATCCGCAAAGCGGGCTTCAATGCCCAGTCTCTTGAAAGCCACTTTGAACTGATTGTAAGTTCCTCCATACAGATAAGATGTTGATACAAAATTGTCTCCTGCCTGCAGGATATTTGACAATGCTAGGAACTGTGCTGCCTGTCCGCTCCCAGTTGCCAAAGCGGCCACCCCACCTTCAAGCGCAGCAATACGCTGTTCAAATACATCCGTTGTTGGGTTCATGATGCGGGTATAGATATTACCAAATTCACGCAGTCCGAACAGGTTTGCTGCATGATCAGCATTATTGAATCCGTATGAAGTGGTTTGATAAATGGGTACTGCCCTGGATTTGGTTGTTGGGTCAATTTGTTGTCCCGCATGCAGTTGTAAGGTTTCAAAACGATGTGTGCTCATAAATATGTAGGATTGAAGTTGAAATAATGGGGCAATAATAGGAACAAATATTAAGTCTACAAAAAAGATAGACATATAATTTTGCCGCTCATCAAATTTCGAAAAATTGCATTCGTCCTTTAGCTATATTTATATCGATTTCATTTATAAGCTTATATTAAAATGCCATGGAAAATAAGGACGAAAGGCTGTGGAGAATAGCCAAAAAAAGAGCTGATTTCAAAAAAAGTGTTTTTTCTTATATGGTTGTTGTCCCTTTCCTCTGGGGAATATGGTGGATTACTTTCGGGCGGTATGCGGGTTTCAATGTGACCACTTGGCCTGTTTATGTAACACTTGGTTGGGGACTCGGACTAGCTTTTCAGTTTTACAATGCCTATGGCGCAGGTTCGCAGGATATGGTAGAAAAAGAGTATGAAAAGCTTAAAAGGGAACAAGAGAATTAATTGCTTTCAGATTCATACGCCACTTAATCGTTTTCGTTATTTCATGCTTTATTTTTTCGCGGCAGTTCCTTAATTGCCTAAATTACAATTCTAAATAGCTTGCAATGAAAAATAAGCAATCAAACTCAGGAAGAAGGAAGTTTTTGGGTGATGCCGCAAAACTGGCAACCGGATCAATGATTTTTTCTGGTATGCCAACAATTGTACCAGCATCTGTCTTCGGTAAAAATGCGCCCAGTAACATGATTAATGTGGCTTCTATTGGATGTGGCCGTATTTCGGTTTCACACGATATGTCTGAAATCGCCAAATATGCGGGGGCTAGGATTATGGCGGTGTGTGACTTGGATATGAAACGTGCCGATATGGGTCCGGAAAACGT
>JBDLUZ010000107.1:0-6699 GCA_039805045.1 Bacteroidota bacterium
TTCCCAGGTTGTTTTGTTGAGCTGTATGGGATATTTCTTTTTCAGGTTTTCCATCCACCTGTTTTCAAGGTATTCCTGGTAGTCATTGATAACCTGACCTCTGGCTTCTTCAAATGATTTCTGGGCTGGGTATGGATGAACTTTATCAATGATTACAAAGCTCACCGATCCATCGCTTTCATTGGTTTGAAATCCGGAAATATAACCTTCATACGGGGTAACGCCTTCGAGTAAAAGAATGTCTTTTTGCTCATACCTGCCGGTGTCTACAAGTGCTATTTCACTGTACAGTTTTCTGATCTGATTTGCTGAACGATCTATGAGGTATGCAGTTTTAACCAGTTCAGCAGATTCGCGGTTCATACTTGTTATGGTGGTAACAGACAAGGAAGCCTGCCAGGTATACTTGGATTTTTGCTTCAGGTAAAAGTTCATGAGGCCCGTTTTGTCAGCAGTGGCTTTACGCCAGACCATCCTGTCCATGATCTCAAACAACAAGTTGCCTTCCCTGAATTCCCTGATCTGTTCTGCGTAGGCCGGATTGAATTTTTCAAGCTGTCTAGCGATGTAAGCTTCTTTGTCTTTGGTATCACGTGTTAGTCCGTATTTACCTATTGAGCGTTCAATCAGGGCATTTGCGGCTATCATGCGGCGTTCATCCTGTAACAATTGTTCTTTTATTTCATGTTCACTTTCTGCAAATGTTTGCGGTACTGGTAATTCTTCAGCCAGTTGCAGGATGTGAAAGCCATAGTCTGTCTGGAATACGGCAGAAGGCTTGCCGTTTGTGGAGAGACTGAAAACTGCTTTTTCAAATACCGGATCGAATTGTCCAACCCCAATGGACTCGATCAGTCCCCCGTTAACAGCTGAACTTTTATCGTCTGAAAACTGCTTTGCCAGCGGTACAATCTTTTCACCAGCTGCCACCAGTTGATGCAGTGAGTCTGCCAGCTTTTTTCTGTCTGCTACCATTTCAGCAGCAGCATTTTCAGGGAACGCAATCAGGATGTGAAAAACACTCCGTTTGCCGGTAGTTTTTCGGGTGCTGAGTCTTTTGAAACGGTGAAAACCCTCTACGGATTCAATGGCGCTGGTGGTTTCCCCATCTTTGATGGCATAAATGGCATTTTCAAAGGTGTGGGGAAGGGTAAGTGCTGTTATGTAACCCAGGTATTGAAAACCCGTGTCTGCCTGCGTGGTGCCAATTTTAGGGATGAACTGGTGAGCAGTTTCTATGGTGAGCAGGGATCTTTCAAAGGCTTGTTTGAAGAGGGAGTCAAGCGTTTGCGTATGCAGGAGGTATAGCGGTTTGATCTGTTCCTTGAATGATGCAAGGTCTGATAATTGGTTGGCCAGCGTATCCAATTTCAAGTCCATGGCGGCCCTTACTTTCAGTTTGTAACGCATGAAGGGTTCGAGGTAGTTCCGAACGGCCATGCTATCCGTTTCCATGCCAGTGGCATTTTTGCGGTAAGACCGGATGAACTCCTTCGCGTCTACAGGCTTGCCGCCATAGGTGAAAAGTGTTTGTGCCTGTAAGCTGCATGTTGCCGTCAGTGCTGAAATGAGAAGGAACAGGAGCCTGCTTTTCATGGTTATGGGGTTTTGGCTGATTTGGTTTTCACATCCATGAAATCATCCACCTGCAGGTAAGTTAGTTTTTTGGCCATGATGTTCTTGTCTTTGTCTAGCAGGTAAACCATGGGCGTTTGGTAGACATCATAAAGTTGGCGGTAACCAGCTTTGCCTTCTTTGTAAATCTTGTCTTTGGTGGCATCAGTCTGGTAAATATGAACCCAGTCTTTCAGGTTCTTGTCTTTGATGAATTTCAGCCAGTTTTCCTTTCCGCCATCCGTCATGATACCCACCAGTTTAACCCCCGATTTTTTCCACTTCGCCTGGAATATCGAATCTATTCTGGGTACTTCTTCTTTGCAGTGGCTGCAGGTGGGGTCCCAGAAGCACAATACTGTGTAAGGTGCCTGTAGGGTATATAGTGAAAAGTTTTTGCCTGTGGTATCGATCATGGGCAGTTCAGCAGCCCGTTTGCCGATTACATTGGCCATGAGGGAGTAGCCACGGTCGTAAATGAATTTTCTGTACTTCTCATTCATCCAGCTCTCTGCTTGTCCGGTCAGGTAATATTTTTCAAAGAGGTGCACAAAAACGGCATCCTGACCCATGTATCTGGGGTTGACGTATTTGTCTGTGAGGCTGGAAAGTACAAATTTGAACATTTCCTCATTGGGTTTTGAGGCTGAAAGCATTTTGTCTGCATAGCGGATCAGTGAATCGCTTTGCTGTGGCAATACTTCATCATAATAGCGGTCGAACCGCCCCTGCAACACCGGCGTTCTGATCAGCCTTTCGTCTGTGAAACTGATGCCATCCCAGAAATGATCCCTGTAGTAATTGTAGGCAAAAACGCTGTCGAATTTACCACCCGGATGTTTGTCGGCAGTGGGTACTGCAGGGTCTTTGAGAAGGTTGAAAATGGAAGAAAGCAGGTGTTTGGGATTGTTTTTCTGCAGGTTATCCCTGTATTGCTGCATGTCTATGCTGAGCCTGCGGATGCGTGCGTTGGCACTGTCGTATGCAGGTTCTCCAGGTTTACCGGTCATTTCCTTGCGCAAAGTATTGACGGCATTGCCTGTTTCGAATGATTTTTTCTGGTAGTTGCCAAAAAGTTGGTTGTCTGCTGATCCGGTGTAGTTTAAGCCCTTCACCAGGTTGGCTGTATCCGCCAGCACTGAAAACTGCTGTTGCTGGTCGATGATACATTCCACCCAGCCGTTTTTCTGGGGGTATACAATCATGTAAACACCACCCTGTAGTTTTTTGTCGCCCTGGAACAAGGCATTGCCTGCAGCATCAATGGCAGCTGAATCGATCAGGTATTGCTTGCTGCCAAAGTGATAGGCCAAGTATAGGTAGCCAGACTTAAAAGGCTTGATGTTTGCTTTGATGGCAAAACCGGTTGATTGGCTGAAGGCAGACAGGAGCAGTAAAGACAGGATAGGTATCAGGGTAATTCTCTTCATGCAGCGTGCGTTTGCACGAAATTATTCAATTCATCCCGTTTTTTACATGAAGATTAACTACTGCCGCAACATTTAACGCTTTGGGAAGGATTGGAGGCGATGCGATTCCCTTAATTTTGCCCCATGCGCAAAAAGAAAAATCCTGTGCTTACTAGTGTGCAGGTTGAAAGTTATGCAGCCGGAGGGAAGTCTATTGCCCGTGTTGATGGCAAGGCAGTTTTTATTGAGGGAGCGGTACCGGGTGATGTGGTGGATGTGCGGCTTTCGAAGAATAAGAAAGATTGGGCTGAGGGGAAGGCCATTCGGTTTCAATCCTATTCAGCAGACCGTGAAACAGCTTTTTGCAGCCATTTCGGGGTCTGCGGCGGATGTAAGTGGCAGATGCTTCCTTATGCCAAACAGCTTGTTTACAAGCAGGAAGAAGTGGAGCAGCAGATGAAGCGGATCGGCAAGGTAGACCTACCTGAGATGCAGCCCATTGCCGGTGCTCAGGAGACAAGGCATTACCGCAACAAACTCGAGTTCACTTTCAGCTCCCGCAAATATTTTACCGATGCTGAGATAGCAGGCATGGAAATGCCTGAAGAGGGTCCCCGTGGCTTACCTGCCATCCCTGCGCTGGGATTTCATGTTCCGGGTTCATTTGACAAGGTTATAGACATCGATACCTGTTACCTCCAGCAGGAGCCCAGCAATGCGATTCGAAATGCCGTTAGAGCGTACGCTTTGGAAAAGGGATACAGTTTTTACGATATCCGCAACCATGTGGGACTGCTCAGGAATCTCATGGTTAGGCGCTGTGAAAGCGGTGAGCTTATGGTGAACCTGGTTTTTGGTGAGGATGACGAGGCTGCACGCCTTGACCTGATGACATATCTCAGGGATGCTTTCAGTGAGATCACTTCATTGTATTTTACGATCAACCGCAAGTTCAACGATAGTTTGCATGATCAGGTACCTGTGTTGTTTGCAGGGAAACCATATGTTGTTGAGGTGCTGGGCGGATTGAAGTTTAAAGTCGGACCAAAATCATTTTTCCAAACCAACACACGCCAGGCCGAGGTATTGTACGGCATCACCAAATCCTTTGCAGCGCTTACAGGCAAAGAGGTTGTTTATGACCTCTATTGTGGCACAGGCAGTATTGGTATTTTTGTGAGTGATCAGGCAGCCAGTGTGATTGGCGTGGAGCTCATTCCCGAGGCCATTGCAGATGCGGAGGAGAATGCGGTGCTGAATGGCATCAGCCATGCAAAATTCTTTGCCGGTGATGTGGCCGATATCTGCACCACAGATTTTTTTGCTGTTCATGGCAGACCGGATGTAATCATCACTGACCCGCCCAGGGCAGGCATGCATGAAAAGCTTGTGCAGCAGATCCTTGAAATGGCTGCACCCGTTGTGGTTTACGTCAGTTGCAATCCTGCCACACAGGCCAGGGATCTGCAGTTGTTGTCTGAAAAATATGCAGTTACAGCCATCAGGCCTGTTGATATGTTTCCCCACACCCACCACATCGAAAATGTTGTTCAGCTCAAGCTGAAGTGATATTGCTCCAGGTTCGTTAAATTTGTAAAACAAAGCAGCGTATGGAATCAGAAATCAGGCCAGGTCGTTTTCAGGTCTTGCCCGTAGTTATCAAGAATCTCGTGATCATAAACGGATTGGTATGGCTCGCGCAGATCACAATCGGAAAGGATCTCGTTTCTATAGAGGATCTTTTTGCCCTGCACCATTTCAGTTCAGAATACTACCATTTCTGGCAGTTCATCACGTACATGTTCCTGCATTCCTCCACTTCTTTCTTTCACATCCTCTTCAATATGTTTGCGTTGTGGATGTTTGGGTCAACGCTGGAGAATTTGTGGGGCCCTGGCAGGTTCTTGGCTTTTTACCTGGTTTGCGGCGTTGGTGCAGGAATTACCCATGTGCTGGCACAGACCTATGACATCGCCCAATACAATGCACTTTTTCAGTTGGGAGAGATAGGACCTGAACAGTTGTATATCCTCAGCAACATACCTACGTTAGGTGCATCCGGTGCAGTGATGGGTATTTTTGCAGCTTTTGCTTATACCTTCCCCAACAGTCAGATGATCATCCTCCCCATACCTTTCCCCATCAAGGCCAAGTGGGCCCTCTTGGGTTTGGCAGTTCTTGATCTCATCGGTGGGGTCTCCAGCCAGTCTACCGGTATTGCGCATTTTGCGCACCTTGGAGGTGCGGCGGTAGGAATTGTGGTGGTGATGATCTGGAATCGGAAAAACAGGAGGCATTTTTACTAAAATACAAACGGTCATGTCGTACAGCAAGAATATGGGATCAGGCCGTACTGGGATCTGGAATACAGGTAATCCGCTGGTCATGCTCATTGTGCTTCAGGTCATTTTTTTCATCACCCTCAACTTCATCAAAAGTATTTACACTTTTTCCAGTTTGGCTGATGAAGCTTTTTACCGGAATATTTACCATTGGTCTATTTTACCTGCAGACCCAGCAAGGTTTGTTACGAGGCCCTGGACCATTGTGACTATGATGTTTGCAGAGGTGAAAACGCTTACGGTGATCAGTAACCTTATTTGGTTGTGGACTTTCGGATACCTGGTACAAGACCTGTTAGGGAATGATAAAATCATCCCTTTATATGTTTTCAGTGCCTTTGCAGCCGGAATTGTTTTCATGGTTGCAGCGAACCTGGCTTTTGGCGGACAAACAACAGGAATGTTCTTCAATGGCGCGGCCGCAGCAGTAATGGGCCTCGCTGTGGCAGCTGCAACATTGTCTCCCGGGTACAGGTTCTTCCCTATGATAGGTGGCGGCATACCCTTATGGGTTATTACGGCGGCATACGCAGTGTTGCAGGTGGCGGCGCTGGGCAGACAGCCTGTGATGCTTGTTCCCACAGCAGCAGCAGCCCTTGTAGGATATCTTTTCATCCGTAGGGTTAACGATGGCAAGGATCCCGGGGCATGGATGAATCAGTTTTTTGACTGGAGTGCCAACCTGTTTACACCCGGAAAAAGCAATACAGGCAAATTCAGGAATACCTCTTTTTACGAAAAAAGCGGGCGGGAGCCTTTTGTCAGAAAACTCAACGTAACCCAGCAACGTGTAGATGCATTGCTGGATAAGATCAACCAGAGCGGTTATGAGCAGCTGAGTGATGAAGAAAAAGAGTTTCTGAAGCAGGCGAGTAAAAAAATTTAAAATCCCACAGATCACCATGGCCAGCCGTAAGCGCTATTTCCACGGGTTTGTCTTGTTGCTGAACATAGTGACGGGAGTGCTTTTTCTTTTGTGCAGTTTTGCATCCAGGCTTCATCCCCGTGAATGGTGGTTTACCGGTTTTCTCGGACTTTTTTTCCCGTTCATCACAGTGTTGATGTTCTTCTTTGTTCTGTTTTGGCTGTTGGTGAAAAGGAGCTGGGCTCTCATCAGTTTAGTAACAATTGTCATGGGTTTTGCGGCAATATCACAACATCTGCCTTTCAGGACTGACACTGGTTTCAGTAAAGAGAAGAAAAAGGAAGAGCTTCGGGTGATGAGCTGGAATGTCCGCCATTTCATCCCCTTTGATGAGAGCAGTTTTAAGCCAGACAGGCTCAGGCACCGGCAACAAATTCTTGAACAGATCAGCGATTATCAACCCGATGTC
>JBDLUZ010000108.1:0-7376 GCA_039805045.1 Bacteroidota bacterium
TCCCATGTATTGCATATACTGCGAGTAGGCATGAACACTGTCATTGTCGTTGATATGAATATTTCCGAATGTTTCAACCTGATTCAATAATACATTCTGCACAGCACTGTCACAATATATGAGTGTATTTTGTTGCTGCATGATCACATTGCCCTTCAAAATATTCAGATCTCCGGCACTATCTCTTTTTACACGTCTGAATATATCAGCTTTGATGATTTGAACGTACCGATCATTCAATACTGGCTGTTCAGCAATTGGTGTAACCTGCGCCCAAAGTAGATTTCCCTTTAACAGGATAAATAGGAAAAATAAAAAAACCTTTTTATGCATTATTGGGACGTTGAATCTGAAATTGGAGTCATAAGAGGACCTGATTTATCTTTTTTTCCAAATACTGATATTTGTACATATCGTTTTGGATGTAACCTGAGATCTTGCAGCAGAATATTCAGGCTATTAGCAGTGCTATTCAGGTTTTTATAGAGTTGATCGTCTGAAGCAAGTTTACCTATACTGCCCTTACCTGATTTTATATCTGATAACACACCGTTCAGGTTGCCAATGGCAGATTCAAGTGCTACAACGGTGCCAGCCAAATCAAGTGTAGCTACTTTTCTAGAGGCTTCTGCAAGGTTATTGATTACTGATGATATTGAGTCATTGTTGTTTTTTAAATTACTGCTAAAGGAATTGACGTTATCCATAGTTTGAGCAAGGCTACCCTTGCCAGGCTCAAGCATTGCATTGAGCTTATCTGTTGTACCTGCTAATTCCTGTAAAATCGTGGAAATATTTTGCTGAGCACTTTCATCAAAAGTTTTACCAATATTTTTGATGGTTGTATCCAGTGAGGCTAATGTTGTATTGATTTTTTCAATTGTTGGTGCCAGTGTTTGTTTGAGATCTTCCATTAAACCCCTGCTATTAACACCTTTCAGGGTATCACCATCCTTAAGAAATTGTCCGGAGGTGCCAAGAGAAATTACAATTGCAGTTGATCCCAATGGCGTCGCTTCAATTTTACCGTAAGAATCTACTGGGATATTTATTGATCGCGTCAGGTGATATGAAACTACCACCTCACTGAGATTGGCATCCTTTTCATCAAGTCCTTCAACAGCACCTACACGCAAACCATTTATTTTAATAGCGTCTCCTATGTTTAATCCTTCCACCTTGCTGAAAGTAACAAACATGGTTGCTTTCTTTTTGAAAACATTTTTACCTTTCAAGAAATTAAATCCAAGTATCAGCAATGTTATTGAAACAGCCGTTAATGCACCTACTTTGGTTTCGTTCGAAATTTTCATCATTTTCTGCTTGTTATTGTTTGCCGTCAATAAGTATTTTGTAGTTAATGACAGCATTGGCAATTGCTCTTGTCATTTCTGTTTGTCCAACCTCACTGTTCAGATAGTCCTCTTCTTCCTTATTTGTTATAAAGCCCGTTTCAATCAAAACCGCAGGCATATTGGTAGCTTGTAAAACCCAAATCCCCATGTGGTTTCTTTGCAAAACACCTTGACTTTTTCTGCCTATTGCAGTGAATTCAGTTTCAATAAGCGAAGCAAGTCTAACTGAATTCTTGAAAAATTTCTGAGACCAAAGGCGGGCTTTTATAACAGCCTCTGGACTATTTACATCAGGGATATCCATCACTTCCGCAGATGATTCATACCTTTCATCTTCAATAATACCCTGTGTTTTTTCATCAGCCCTGTCTGCTGCCCATACATATGTTGAGGTACCGTGAGCAGGATTGGGAGATGTTTTGTAGATGGGGACTTTTCTGTATAGTTTTTTGCGTTTACTGCCTTTACCCTTGTAATAAGCTACAGATTTATAACCTGTGACAGTTTTTTTAGGTGGGGCGGCATTAACATGAATGCAAACAAACAAATCGCCACTTTCCTTATTGGCAATATTTGCCTTTTCCCGAACGTGGTGGTAGATGTCGGTTGTACGGGTCATTACGAATCTCGTTTCTGGCAACTCCTTTCTGAGCAGTGTATCCAGCCTAAGGGCAAGTTGCAAGGTGATTTGAGCTTCTGTTGAGTAGCTACCTTTTGCACCCTGATCACTCCCGCCATGACCAGCATCAATGATGATTGTTTTAATTTTAGGAGATTTTACTGCAGACTGAGAAATAACTTTGTTTGAAATTCCCGCTAACAATAATGTGAAGGCGTATGTTATGATTCTGCTGAGCATAGAGTAATTCTTTTTTTATGTCAGGTTCAAAAGAATCTTTACAATATCTTACAATATTAATTGATTAAATTTGCACGCCGACTGATATGTTTCAACAAAAACGCAAATTTAGCCTAAAATATCTTCAATTCTTGATTTTATCCTCAGGACTGTTTCTGATTTTAACAATACCAGAACATGCCAGGGCTGAAAGTTCAAGATTAATGCAACGGGTGCAGAAGCAAATCCCAAAAGATACCTTAAAGCCCATTGCTAAGGATACAACTGGTAAAAAAGGTAAAATTGATACCTTAAATTTAAAAATCTCACGTGATTCCATATCATTTCCTGTAGAACACAAGGCAGAAGATTCCATGGTTCTGGATGTTGATACGAAGAAAATATTCCTTTATGGCAAAACTGAGATTAAATACGATGATGTTTTATTAAATGCCCCTAAAATAGAATTTGACCAACAAACCCAGTTCGTCATTGCCAAAATGGGCAGAGATTCAACAGGAGCAGTTGCTGGTATGGCAAAGCTTAAACAAGGCGAAACAATAACAGTCAGTGATAGCCTTAGCTTTAATTTCAAGAGTCAAAAGGGTGTAACCTTCAGTTCGTTTTTTCAACAGGATGAGCTCTTTAATTTTGCGGAGAAAGTTAAAAAAATTGACAGTGAAACATTCTTTGCAGCCAGAGGCAGATTCACAACCTGTAACCTTGATACCCCGCATTTTGCCTTCAGATTCAGTAAGGCAAAGTTTATAAACAAAAAACTTGTAGTAACTGGTCCGGTTCATCCTGAATTTGAAGATGTTCCTGTACCGATATACCTTCCATTTGGCATTTTCCCCATGAAAAAAGGCCGTCAGTCAGGTATTCTACCACCTCAGTTTACAGTTAACGATCAGTTTGGTGTTGGCCTGGAAGGCTTTGGCTATTATAGGGCTGTAAATGATTTTCTAGATGCGAAGACCTGGTTTGACCTTTACTCTTACGGTTCCTGGAGGGCTAATTTTGCGCCTAGCTACAGGGTGAGGTACAAATACAGTGGCAATTTTAACCTGAGTTATCAAAACACAAAGTTTGCATTTAAGGGAGATCCGGATTTTTCTAAGAATAAAAGTTTTTTTGTAACCTGGTCTCACAGCATGGACAGCAAAGCCAGACCTGGAGTTTCCTTCAGTGCCAATGTGAATGCAGGAAGCAGTAAATACCTCTCACTCGTTCCTAATGGAGCTTTGGTTAATCCTGGTTTTGGCGGTAACACACAAGGTGGTGGCAATTATATGCAACCCATGAATTTCACCAATCAGTTAAGTTCATCAATTTCCTATCAGAAAAACTGGCAGGGAACACCCTTTAACCTGGCCGTAAACCTCAACCACAATCAGAATACCGCCACACGTGTAATCAACCTTAATCTTCCTGATATTGCCCTGGTAATGAATACCATTTATCCTTTTCAGCCCAAAGAGGCCGTAGGAGCTGGTAAATGGTATGAAAAATTAGGAATTGGTTACAGTGGTAACTACAAAGGACAGATTTCTTTTTATGATACAGCTTTCCGGTTTAAACAGTTGATTGATACTTTTCAGTGGGGAGCCAGTCATGATGTACCTATTACCTTGTCACTGCCTTCACTCGGACCATTTCAGATTGCACCCAGTTTTTCCTTTCGTGAAAGATGGTTTGCTCAAAAGTTCTTTAGAACATGGAATCCGGTAAAAGAAAAATTGGACTCAACCATTGAAAAAGGCTTTTATGCTGCCCGTGAAATGAATATGGGTCTTTCTTTCAGTACCGCTGTTTTTGGAACTTTTCAGGCCAAAAAGAAAGAAGCAAGGGTTCAGGCTATCAGGCATGTCATGCGTCCTCAATTCAGTGTCAATTACAAACCGGATTTGATGAAACCTTATTATTACCGGCAACAGGTTGATAAACAGGGCAATAGGGTACTGATGTCTGTTTTTGATGGGAGTATATTCGGACCATTTGGATCAGAAGAGAATGGTGGAATTGGATTCGGTATTGATAATAACATTGAAATGAAGGTCCGATCCAAAACAGATACCAGTGAAGATGCGGAGTTCAAAAAAGTAAAATTAATCGACGGATTTGGCGTCTCAGGAGGCTATAACATGCTGGCAGATAGTTTTAAATTATCAACATTCAACTTTTATGCAAGAAGTAGTCTGCTTGAAACGATAAATATTACAGCTAATATGACAATGGACCCCTATAAAAGTAATCCTCAGACGGGTTACAGAATGAACCAGTATATCTGGAGTGGTGGGGGTAAATTTGACTTCCTTTCTTCTTTGGTAAGTGGAAGTGTCAATATCTCAACCAGTTTGCAGAGTAAAAAGAAAAAAGATGGCGGTAAACAAACTGAAAAGAAAGATGAGGCATTTGAAGATAACCTGACACAGGAGCAAATGAACGCACAGCTGGATTATATTCGAAGAAACCCAGCCGAATTCACTGATTTTAGTATTCCCTGGACAATGAGTTTTTCATATTCTCTCAGTTTTGCCAAACTTCCACAACCTGACTATACCTTTAAAAATGAATTTACCTCCAATTTTAACTTCAATGGAGATTTTAGCCTAACTCCAAAATGGAAAATAGGAGCCAATGGTTATTTTGATGTAGAGACAGGCAAACTTCAATCGCTTACTACCTTTGTTTCGCGTGACCTGCATTGCTGGCAAATGTCAATTAACATCACACCTATTGGATTGTATAAATTTTTCAACATTTCCATCAATCCAAAATCAGGATTACTCAGAGACCTGAAGATCAATAGAACAAGGTATTTTTACACGCAATAGTCAGTTATTATCAAGCGCTTTCCACATCAGTTCGAAAATATGTTCTTTGAAAGCAGAGGCATTTTCAAATTCGGTTGGTGAAACCGGTTGGAGAAACTGCATGGAAGCTTTTCCCGGCCAGAAATAAAATTTTTTATCATGTGGGAGCATCGCTTTTGTCCCCCTGATGATGCAGGGTATTATGCTTTTACCAGTGTCAAAAGACAGTCGGAATGCACCGTCATGAAATGATTTTAACGGTTCCGCTGTTTTGTTTCGTGTGCCTTCCGGATAAATACACATGTGCATACCTAGCTCCAATACACGTTTCATGTCTAGATAACTTTGCTTCCTGCTGCTGTCTTTTGTCCTGTCTAGCAGCACTGAACCTCTTTTGTATATTATACCAAATATGGGTATCCTCGACATTTCTATTTTTGCAATTGTTTTGTTTGGACCAGGAATACCCGGACTGGTTAGTGGCACGTCCATCAGGGAGTTGTGATTACAAACAACAATGTAGTTTTCCCCCTTTTTAAAATGCTGTCTTCCGGATATGCGTAGCCGAATACCAGATAACGGAAAGAAGACGGACATCCACATCCTGCAAAGACGGATCACCCAGGCAGTTCTCGCAGGTTCAGGCAATATCCCTGTTGCCCATATTGGAAATATGAATACGAGCATGGAGGCAATAAATACTGTTCCTCCCCAAATTGTAAAAAAAGCACCAAGAATCTTTCTTGCCATAATTATTTTGTTATCAGCCAGTCAATTGGTGTTAGTCCGTGCTGCATCAGATAGTGATTAGCTTTAGAAAAATGTCTGCATCCGAAAAACCCTTTATCCGCTGAAAATGGGGAAGGGTGGGGCGCTTTTAATACAAGGTGTTTCTTTTCGTCAATACAGCTTCCTTTTTCCCGGGCAAAGTTACCCCAAAGCAGGAATACCAGGTTTTGTTTTTTTTCATTCAGCAGGCGAATCACTGCATCAGTGAATTGCTGCCAGCCAATTCCTGCATGACTATTAGGTTGATTTGCACGAACAGTCAATGTTGCATTTAGCAATAAAACACCTTGTTGAGCCCATTGATAAAGATTTCCATTATTTCTTGGAATCTGAATACCCAAATCAGATTCAAGTTCCTTGTATATGTTTAAAAGAGATGGAGGTGGTTTAACGCCGTCTTGCACCGAAAAACTTAAGCCATGTGCCTGACCAGGTCCATGGTAGGGATCCTGACCGATGATGACAACTTTTACTTTGTTGAAATCTGTTGCGTTAAATGCATTAAAAATATCAGACCCCTTGGGATAAACAAGCTGATTACTGTTTTTTTCGGATTTTAGTAATGAGACAATATCACTGAAATATGCTTTGTCGAATTCTGTTTGCAGTTTTTTTTTCCAACCTGTTGCAATTTTTACATCCATATTAATATTATACTTGGATGCAAGCTAAAAAAAATTATCTTTGCAACCCTTAGTTCTTCCGGTCCCGTAGCTCAGCTGGATAGAGCGGCAGCCTTCTAAGCTGTAGGTCATTGGTTCGAATCCAATCGGGATCACATTTAATTTTGACTATTTTAGGAACTCACGTTTCTAAGCAATAATTACCTACAAATAGTCACTCGTCACTTTTCACTCGTCACTAGTAATCTGTCTCTCGTCATCTGTCACTCGTCACTCCACAATAATTTATCCACATTTTATAGAATTGTTAACATTTTGTTCGTTTTGGGCTGTGTTTTAAGGGACGCTGCACCAAAATAATTTTTTTGTTTTGACAGTAAAAAGTATTTTGAATTTCGAACGAAAGTTTTTTTAGAAAAAATCATCACCAAACCGATTGTTTATGACCAAAAAAATGCAATTGACAGGGTTTGCAAGACTGTTTAGCATCACAGTCTTCCTCACCCTCCTGTCAGGTTTTGCTGTTGCACAGCGAACCATCACAGGAAAAGTAACTGATGCTGAATCTAAGGCGCCATTATCTGGCGTATCTGTTGTTGTTAGTGGAACCACCAAAGGCACTGCAACAGATGCACAGGGCACCTTCAAAATTGATCTGGGTGCAAACCAGAAGACAATTGTTTTGTCTTTCAACGGGTATGAAAGCAGAACAGTTGCTGTTGGTAATTCATCTGCCATTTCAGTAGAGATGGATGTGGATGTGAAAGCACTTCAGTCTGTTATTGTTACAGGCTACACATCTCAGCGTAAGAAAGACATCACTGGTGCCGTTGCTGTTGTTTCTGCCAAGGAACTTACTGCCACGCCTGCTGCGAGTGTTACACAAATGCTCCAAGGTAAGGCTGCAGGTGTTGTAGTTGGTAATGACAACTCACCTGGAGGTGGAACCATGGTT
>JBDLUZ010000109.1:0-6681 GCA_039805045.1 Bacteroidota bacterium
AAAATCTAACCAGCTGGCAGAAAGTGCAACTAAGCAGGCACCCTGACAGGCCTTACACGCTTTCTTATATTGAAAGAATGTGCACAGACTTTGTGGAATTGCATGGCGATCGAAATTTCAAAGACGACAAAGCCATTGTGGGTGGATTCGGGAAAATAGACGGACAGACTGTCATGATCTTGGGTCAGCAAAAGGGGTCCAATACCAAAATGAGACAACTCAGAAACTTTGGTATGGCAAACCCGGAGGGTTATCGCAAAGCCCTGCGACTGATGAAACTTGCTGAAAAATTCAACAAACCAGTTGTCACGCTAGTGGATACTCCCGGTGCATTCCCGGGTATTGAAGCCGAAGAACGAGGTCAGGGGGAAGCCATTGCCAAAAATATTTTTGAGATGCTTCGGTTAAAAGTACCGGTAATTTGCATCATCATTGGAGAAGGTGCCTCTGGAGGTGCAATGGGAATTGGTGTGGGAGACCGCGTTTATATGATGGCCAATACCTGGTACACGGTAATCTCACCGGAGAGCTGCAGTTCAATTTTATGGAGAAGCTGGGAACAAAAGGAAAAAGCGGCAGAAGAACTGAAACTTACATCGGACCACATGCTTGGGTTCGGATTGGTAGATGGAATCATTCCTGAACCTGTTGGGGGTGCTCACTGGAATCCGGATGAAGCTGCAGGAATGCTGAAAAAGCAAATACTGTCAGCACTCGGTGAACTGAAAATTGTAGACCCTGAAACCCGTATAGATCAACGGATAGATAAATTTGCCAATATGGGCAGGTGGATTGAAGAAAGTCAAAATGTTTAATACCCCATGATTAATCATCCTTTTTCTGGTACAGGTGTAGCCATAGTAACACCCTTCTTGCAAAATGGCGACCTGGATAAACTTGGTTTAAAAAAACTGATCACGCATCTTACTAATGGTAACGTTGATTACCTTGTTGTTCTTGGTACAACCGGTGAAAATGCGACCATCTCAAAAGAAGAAAAACAGGAAATATTTTCATTGGTATCCGAATACAATGAGAACAGACTGAAACTGGTAGCAGGAATTGGCGGAAATGATACACGCAATATTATCAACGCTTTCTCTTCATTTGACCTTACAGGATATAGTGCTATTTTATCGGTAAGTCCATATTACAACAAACCAAATCAGGAAGGCCTCTATCAGCATTACAAGGCCATCAATGATGCTTCTCCACTTCCTGTTATCATGTACAATGTACCTGGCAGGACAGGCATGAATGTGAGTGCTGCAACAACACTCCGTATAGCTAGGGATTGTAAGAATATTATTGCCACAAAGGAAGCTTCCGGAAATATGGAACAAATGATGCAAATCATCAGTGATAAACCTGATGGTTTTGAACTGATAAGCGGCGACGATGGCTTAACCCTTCCACTAATCGCATGTGGCGCAATAGGTGTAATATCTGTAGTCGCAAACGCATATCCTGCTCAATTCTCCACCATGGTAAAATACTGTCTGGAAGGAAATTTCTCAGAAGCTAGACCAATACATGAAAAAATGCTGCCGATCATCAACTCTCTGTTCGCTGAAGGCAGTCCGAGTGGTGTAAAAGCCTATCTCGCTGCGATGGGTATAGTTGAAGAATCCTTTCGTCTTCCTGTTGTTGGTGTGGGTGACGCATTAAAAAATACAATACACAATTTGATGAAATCCATCTGAATGACCAATGCTATTATTTCAGGTGTCTTACAGAATTTTCCATTTGAATCCGACCCTGCTCTTTTGGAAGATTTGAAAAGAGCATTACAGTACAGACAGGAAGAAAGAACCCCGGAAGAAGTCAGAAATACTTACCTGCAGGATCTGGCTGTGCCTCAAATTGTATTGTTTGATATCCTTGCCAATAAGTTCCCGATTGTTCTGAAAGCACAAGAAATTATCAATTCCCTTTTATGTGAGCGTGTTAGTCACCACAGTGAAATAACCATTCTTGACATAGGTATCGGGAGGGGACTTCAAATAGAAAAGCTACTCCGGGAAATTGACAAATTACCACAGGTTGAGAAAGTCACCTTGATTGGTATTGAAATATTTAAACCTGCACTTGATTTCACTACGCAATGCATGATTTCATTGTCAAAAGAATTGCATTTTGATCTGAATTTTATACCATTTCATTCGTCAATTGAAGCAATTGATTTCAGAATACTTGAAAGCAAAATACCAAACAACTCAACATTGTTTATGGCAAATGCTTCACTTTGTCTTCATCATATACAATCAATGGAGCAGAGAAGTAAGTTGTTGCGTGAAATAAATTCATTTCAACCTGACATATTCACTTTAATTGAACCGAACACAGATTGCTTTACCAATGATTTTGAAAAAAGGTTGGAAAATGCCTTTGAACATTTCAATGCATTATACCAATATATTGATACGCTTGACTTATTGATTGAGCAAAAAAAAGGACTGAAACAATTTTTTTCAACAGAATTCTTCGATGCAATTGCCCTGCCTGAAGCCTACCGATTTGAAAAATACCAGACAGGAGAACAATGGGTTGAAACAGGAAAAATGGCTGGCTTTCATCCTAAAGACTTAAGCAAAATTGCTGCCGGAATAAATATCAGCGATATCACATGCAAATCAGAAAAATCCAACTACCTTAATTTTAAATTCAAGGAAAGTAATATTCTTTCAGTCATAGCTTTTGAATCCTAGTGCAATAAATTCTATTTATTTTACATCGAGCCACCGCCCTTTCAGGCCATTATCCTTTATGGACTCCTCCAATAATTCAAGATATTCCTGACGTCCAATCAAACTTGCTCCCATAGACATCAGATGCGTATTCTCCAACTGTGCATCAATAAGACCATAACGCAAAGAATCTGCTATTTCAGCCAGTTTCCAAAAAGCAAATTTTGAGGCGTTGGACTCTTTGCTGAACATGCTTTCACCACAAAAAATGTTTCCAATAGCCAATCCATAGAGCCCCCCAACCAATTCAGCGCCACGCCATACTTCAACTGAATGTGCATAGCCAAGTTCATGAAGCTTTACATAACAAGAAATAATATCGGGTAATATCCAGGTATTCCCTTCCCTGCCATTGGCTGAACACTGCTTGATCACTTCTGTAAAACACTTGTCTGTTGTATAAGTCCAGTTTTGTTTACGGGCTGCCTGTTGTAAGGATTTTGAGGGTATAAATGTAGCAGGATAAAAAACACAACGTTCAACCGGACAAAACCATTCTGGCAAATCAGGTTCATTGTACCATGGAAAAATACCCACACTATAGGCCTTTAACACCCGTTCAGGTGTCAAAGTGCCTCCAACTGCCACTAAGTCAAATTCATATTCATGTGAAGGAGGAAACCAGATTTCTTCTTCATCCAGTAAATAAACAGACATAAGTGATTAGCTGTTTATGATCAGTTTAAAATCCAGTTTTTATACCTGTGCATTGCCTCCAGGAAATAATAATCTCCGTATGTAAGTGGAACATCAACCTCTGATTTAGCTGGCAGGTGTCCTACCCCATGCATCAAAATAAAGCCTCCATTCTCACCCTGCTTAGCCCTGTAATCATCAGATGCAAGCTTTACAATAATCTTGCGTGCAGCTTCAACATACATTTTACTTTCTTTCCCTTTGGTATAGCGGGAAAGCTCAAGCAAGCCTGAAGCCATCACAGAGGCAGCAGATGCATCCCTTAACGCATTGGGAATATCTGGCGCATTGAAGTCCCAATAAGGAATTAAATCTTCTGGCATATTCGGATGATTCAACAAAAACTTGATGATATTTCTTGCATGATTCAGATAACGCTCATCTTTTACAAACCTGTACATCATGGTGAATCCATAAAAACCCCATGCCTGACCACGTGCCCATGTAGATGCATCATTGTATCCCTGGTGATTTTTACCGGCAATCAGTTTGCCCGTTGTAAGATCATAATCCAACACATGGAAGGCACTGTAATCAGGGCGGTAATGGTTGGCAATTGTGCTGTTGGCATGGTTGATGGCTATCTCCTTGAACTTCGCATCTCCACCATTCTCCGTTACCCAAAGCAACAACTCAAGATTCATCATATTGTCGATGATAACCGGACAATTGAAATTCTTGTTTTTGTTCCAACTCTGAATGGACTTGATTTCCGGCCTGTAGCGGGTAATCAAAGACATTGCAGCAGTGTCAATTGTCGTTTTGTCTGCAGGATTCTTGAATAAGCGGTATGCATTTCCAAAAGGATTGTACATCATAAATCCAAGGTCATGATTACCCGTGTAATGCTTTTCCTTCTCCTGAATCGCCAAACGCTTTTTTGCTATGCCAAGAATTTCCTGGTCCTGTGTATGCTCAAAAATATACAACAGACTGCCAGGGAAAAAACCACTGCACCACCACTTGGTATTGCTTACTTCAACCTTTCCTGTGCCCTTGTTGAGTGTTTTGGGCATCATGGTATCTGGTACATTCTTTTCAAGCAATTTATATTGTAAAGCTGCATTGGCAAACTGTTCTTCAATTAGAACAGCCATATCTACTTTTTTATCCTGAGCAAATATTTGTGTGGAGACTACTCCCAAAAATGCCAATGCGATAAAATACCTTTTTTTCATATAAAATATTATGATACAATAAATATAATGAGATTAACTTCAAATATTTTAATTCAACCCATATTTTATTAAGTCTTCAATGGTTACTCATTAAACTAATAATTTTTTGACTTATGAAAATGCAACTTGAATGTGTCAACGTATTTGTACAACTTGGAGGCAAGCCAGTTCTCCAGCATATAAACCTCTATGTTGATACGGATGAAAATCTGGCCATCACCGGTGAAAGTGGAAGCGGAAAATCAAGTCTGGCAAAGGCTATAAGTCAAAAAATATTCTTCAGGGGAGAAATCAGTTTTCTATCAGAAGATGGACGAAAAATATCCCCACATATCATACTGATTGAACAACAGCATGCGTTTAAAAATAACAGCAATGTCAGTAACTTTTATTATCAGCAAAGGTTTAACTCATGTGATGCTGATGACGCCCTTACGGTAGAGGACGAACTGAAAAAACTGCCATCCAGTAGAAATCATGAATGGATTAACATATTGGGACTGAAAACGCTACTACACAAGCCCATGATTCAGTTGTCCAATGGGGAAAACAAACGGCTACAATTTGCAAAAGCACTTATACAGGAGCCTGAATTGTTAATACTGGACAGTCCATTTACAGGTCTGGACATAGCGGGAAGAGAATTGCTTAAAGATGTCATCCTACAACTGATTGATAAAGGAATCAAGATAATACTCATAGCGCCCCTCGAAGAGATACCGGATTATTTTGATAAAACAGCTGTGCTGAGAAATGGCAAAATAGACAGGATATATAGGAAAGGGGAAATCGAATTAACCCGACAAATTTTAAACCGGGATGAGGATATACTTTCTGAAGATCAAATTAATCGTATCAGGGATATTTATGCGCAACAAACATTTCCATTCAATGAAGTTGTTCGCATGAAAAACGTGAACATTTCCTACAATGGAAAAAGTATTTTATCCAACATCAACTGGACCATAAAAAAAGGTGAAAGGTGGGCAGTTGCCGGTCCAAATGGCGCCGGTAAATCTACATTGCTAAGCTTAATCACGGCTGATAATCCTCAGGCATATGCCAATGATATTTGGCTTTTTGAAAGAAAAAGAGGATCTGGCGAATCAATATGGGAGATCAAAAAAAATATAGGATATGTTTCGCCTGAACTGCACCTTTATTTTGATAAAGGCATAAGTGTATTCGACGCTGTAGCATCTGGACTATTTGATACCATCGGACTGTTCAGAAAACCAACACACAGTCAGATTGAAAAAATAAATACCTGGCTGAAAGTAATTGGGATTGAGGAACTAGGAACAAGCATGATGCATCAGCTTTCTTTGGGTCAGCAACGGCTGGTAATACTAGCAAGGGCGTTGGTAAAAGCACCCCCACTCCTCATCCTTGATGAACCCTGTCAGGGTCTGGATACCACACAAACAAATGGCTTCAGATCATTGATCGAAGCCATTTGCCAGGTTTCTGACACAACCTTAATTTATGTAAGTCACTACACAAATGACATTCCCCATGCAATTAAACAAAAATTAAATTTAATTGCGGGGAATGCTATACAGGATCTTAGCTAACAACAGTTAATGTTGTACCAGTAACCTGTAAATTTTTCTTGATAAGTCCTGTTGTAGCAGGACCATTTTTCAAGGTGCCATCTGCATTGAAATTTGATCCGTGCAGGGAGCAGTTGAATGTGCTGTTGGTCTTTACGAATGTTACCGTATTACCTCTGTGTGGACACTCATTGTTGAAAGCAATAAAGCTTGCAGCTACATTACCGGTAGCAGTTCTGACTACGATTATTCCTTTGTCTGAAATAAAATCGCCAACAGCTGTAATCTGTGTTGAGAGATTGACACTCAACAATGCTGGCGTTGTAGGTGTAGTAGGCGTAGTTGCTTCTTCCTTTGAACATGCATTCATCATACACGCAACGCAGGTGAGCCCTATACCACCACCTAATTTTCCGAGGAATTCTTTCCGTTCCATAGTGCTTTATTTGTTTGTTTAAAGATGAGTTATTAGTAGCTCCACCAGGAATTGGATAGAGTAAACCTATT
>JBDLUZ010000110.1:0-6983 GCA_039805045.1 Bacteroidota bacterium
GTAAATGTGCTGAAAGTAAAGCATGTGATTGTTTGCGGACACTATGGTTGTGGAGGGGTAAAAGCGGCCATGAGCCAAAACTCCTTTGGAATCATCAACAAATGGCTCCGCAACATCAAAGACGTGTACCGCATCCACCGGGAAGAATTTTACAGCATAGCGGATGAAAACAAGCGGGTTGACAGGCTGATCGAGTTGAATGTCATGGAGCAGGTTATGAACCTGGCCAAGACTTCCATTATTCAGGAGGCATGGAAAGACCGTCAAGGCCCCCACCTGCATGGTTGGGTATATGGACTTGCAGACGGAATCATCAAACCCATCATGGAAATGGAACCAGGATCAAAAATAGATCCGATCTACGAATTCGATAACCTCTGATCAAAGAGGTTATCGCTTAATCCCTGGCATCAATTGCAGTACAAAGCGCATCAAAAATGCTATCGATTGAACCTAGTCCGTTGATGTGCACCACTTTATCGAGGTGCCTGTAATGATCAGCAACGGCAAGTGTTTCATTTTTATAGACATTGATGCGCTTTTGCTGTATGGCAGGGTCAGCATCGTCTGTTCTGCCAGAAGTCTTTGACCTGTTCAACATCCTTGCCATCAGCTCTTCATCCGGAACATCCAATGCAAGCATGAGGTCAATATGGGATTCATGGCTCATGAGGAGGTTATCCAGCGCCTCGGCCTGTGCTTTGGTTCTTGGAAAACCATCAAAAAGAAAACCATGCACACCCGGATTAGACATAATAGCTGCATCCACCATGCCAATCACCACTTCATCCGGAACAAGCTGACCGGCATCCATAAAAGATTTTGCCTTTAAGCCAAGTTCAGTCTGATTCGTTATCTCAGCACGCAAAATATCACCTGTAGAAAGGTGCTTGAAACCATACTGTGCAATCAGTTTTTCTGACTGAGTGCCTTTACCACTGCCGGGAGGACCAAATAGAATGATATTGAACATATTGTTGGCTTACTGGTTATTAATAAAATTCAAAAATTGGAATAAATCATTGGAATTGATGCATTCCTTTAACAAAATCCTTAGGCAAATATAATTACATTTATAAGGATTGTAAACTGAATCAACATGAAATTGAAAAGCGTCATTATCATCACCCTGGCCATGGTCAATATCCATTGTGGACAGGCTCAGGATCAAAACAAAAAAACAGAACCCAAAATGAGTAACTCAGCCTCAAATCCAGCTTTCAACAGAAAGAGTGAAGAAAAAATAGAGATGCCTGAAGAAAAGTGGAAGGAAATCCTGACTCCCGAACAGTATTATATTGCTCGGCAGAAAGGAACAGAACGTCCCTGGACCAGCAAGTTTGAGAAATTTGATGAGAAGGGTACTTACTATTGTGCAGCCTGCGGCAATACCCTCTTCCAAAGCAATACCAAATTCGACAGCGGCTGCGGATGGCCCAGCTTCTTTGAACCTGTCAATAAAAAAAGCATCATCTACACCCCTGATAACACACTTGGCATGAAACGCACTGAAGTGCAATGTGGCCGTTGCAAGGCTCACCTGGGTCACGTTTTTGATGATGGTCCGCCCCCAACCGGACTGCGCTACTGCATCAATGGGGTGATATTGGGGTTTGAGAAGGGGAAGTGAGTTGTGGGTTATGAGTTGTGGGTTATGAGTTGTGGGTTGTGAGTTGTGAGTTGTGAGTTAACTGACAACCTATAACCGACAACAGACAACCCACAACCGACAACCGACAACAGTCTTATTTCGCCTGATCCAACTCAGCAAAGATCGTGATCTCAACGTCCTTACCTACTACAGCACCACCTGCTTCAATAGCCGGATTGAATTTTTGTCCAAATGCAAGACGGTCAATTGTTCCCTTTGCCTTGAAACCGGCTTTGATGCCTTTGCCTGTATTTACCTGACCACCATAAGTAACATCAAATGTTACAGTCTTGGTTACATCGCGGATTGTCAAATCACCAGTCAGTGCATACTTGTTACCGCCCAATGGCTTCATAGACTTGCTTACAAAAGTCATCTTGGGGAACTTCTCTGCATTGAAGAAATCATCACCCTTCAGGTGACCATCCCTGCGCTCATTGTCTGTATTCACAGAAGCCACATCCACACTGAAGTTTACAACTGCATCAGAAAGGTCTGCTTTTGAAGCTACCAAGCTTCCATCAAACATTTTGAAAGAACCTTCCACCTCAGATACCACCATGTGGGATACGGTGAACTTCACATTGGAATGCACTTTGTCGAGGTTCCATTTGGTCTGCGCCTGAATACCCAACACCGCAACGATGAGGGCTACTGAAAGTACGAGCTTTTTCATTTTTAAATTTTTTTGATGTTTAAACACTAAATTAGAACGTTTCAACTTTACGTCCAAATTAATTGCGAAAGTTAGACAGATAAATGAGGTTTTTGTTCAATAAAAAGAAATTTTCAGACAAACATATTAATCCATAATTTACAGCACACAGAATCACTAAAACATGAGAAAAAGTCTTTCCCTCCTTTTCATGCTGTCAGTTTCGTTGTTCAGCGTGGCTCAGCAGGTTAAATTAGAGCAATTAAAATCCTGGAAACCAAGGAATATTGGTCCGGCTGGCATGAGTGGCCGCATCACTACCATCGACGCCGTGGTGGCAGACCCCAACCAGATCTGGCTGGGTGCCGCATCAGGAGGTGTTTGGAAAACCCATAACGCAGGCGCAAGCTGGGAATCGGTATTCGATGAACAACCTATCCTCAATATTGGTTCCATCGCGATACAGCAATCCAATCCGGCCACTGTTTGGGTAGGAACAGGTGAAGGTAATCCACGTAACTCCATCAGTCTGGGTGAGGGTATCTATAAAACCATCGACGGTGGCGCATCTTGGAAGCGCATGGGACTGGAAAAAACACGTAATATCCACCGCATCATCGTTGACCCATCCAATCCCAATACTGTTTATGCTGGTGCAATAGGCAACCCTTATGCTGAACATCCGGAAAGGGGCGTTTTCAAAACTACCGATGGCGGCGAAACCTGGAACAAAATTCTCTTTACCAACGATACCTCAGGGGTGGCAGATATGATCATGGATCCCTCCAATCCCAATAAACTCTTTGTGGCCATGTGGCAACACCGCCGTACCCCCTGGAGCTTGAGCAGTGGCGGTTCCGGCAGCGGACTGTACATGACTTATGACGGTGGCAAAACATGGAAAAAATTGGGTGAAAAAGAAGGACTTCCAGGCGGCAACTACGGTCGTATCGGACTGGCTATCTCCCGCAGCAACCCTAACAGGGTGTACGCACTGGTGGAAGCCACCAAAAATGGCCTCTATAAAAGCGATGATGGCGGCAAAAGCTGGTCGCTCATGAACAGCAATCCCGAATTCGTATCCACCAGACCTTTCTATTTCCAGGAAATCGCTTGCGACCCTGAAAATGAAAACCGCCTCTGGCTCATCTACCAGATGATCTCCAAAAGCGATGATGCTGGCAAAAACTTTGAAGTGGTCATCCCCTACAATGGTATCCACCCAGATCACCACGCCTTTTGGATCCACCCAACCAATCCCAATTTCATCATAGACGGTAACGATGGTGGCATCGGCATCACAAGAGACAAAGGAAAAACATGGTTGTTTGATGAAAAGCTACCGGTTGGACAATTCTACCACATCAATGTAGACAATGAAATGCCTTACAACGTTATGGGGGGCATGCAGGACAATGGTACTTGGCGCGGACCAGCCTATACTTGGATGAGCGGCGGCATCAAGAATTACTATTGGGAAAATATCTGGGGTGGTGACGGCTTCGACGCCATGGCCGACCCGGATGACGCCAATTGGATCTATGCCATGAGTCAGGGTGGTTCCGTAGGCAAATACAATGTCAAAACCGGTGAAAGCTGGTACATCAAACCGCCGGCACCAGACTTGAAAACCATGCTGCGTTTCAACTGGAACTCAGGCATGGCCCAAGACCCAACCAACACATCCACTATTTATTATGGTAGCCAGTTCCTACACCGCTCCACCAATAAAGGAGCATCTTGGGAAATCATCTCTCCAGATCTGACTACCAACGACAGTGCAAAAATAGACCAGACCAACAACGGTGGTATTTCCATCGACATCACTGGCGCTGAAAACTATTGCACTATCCTCTCCATCGCTCCTTCTGCAAAAGACAAAAATGTAATATGGGTAGGTACTGATGATGGCAATGTGCAAATGACAAGAGATGGTGGTAAAACCTGGACCAACTTCAGGGGTAAAATACCCGGCCTTCCAGCAGGTGCATGGATACCCCAGGTTCAGGCATCCAGACATAACGCAGGTGAAGCCTTCGTGGTGGCCAATGACTACCGGAGAGGCGACTTCAAACCCTATATCTTCCGCACAACGGATTATGGCAAAACCTGGACCCGCCTGGCAGATGAGAAGAAAGTCACTGGCTATGCACTCTGTGTTTTGCAGGATCCAACAGAACCTAACCTGATTTTTGCAGGAACCGAACAGGGACTTTGGGTGAGCATGGACAATGGCGCAACCTTCCAACAGTGGAAGAACGGATACCCAAGCGTATCCACCTATGACCTGACCATTCAGGAAAGGGAAGCTGACCTCGTCATCGCTACATTTGGAAGGGCTCTATGGATTCTAGACGATATTCGTCCCCTGCGAAAATTAGCTGCAAATAAAGGCATTGCAGGTAAGACCTTCACCGCGTTTGAGGCTAAAACAGCCGTTCAGGCACAATACCGCAATGCTCCCGGTTATGAGTGGAGCACATGGGGAATTTGGGATGCCGAAAACAGGGCTTCTGGAGCACCTATTTCCTTCTTCATCAAAGCAACAAGCGACAGTGCAGCTAAAAAGGATACTGTAACAGTAAAGATTTACAACGAAAAAAATGAAGTCATCCGCAACCTCAAGTGGACAGCTGAAGCTGGCTTCAACCGCAATACCTGGGGCATGGAAGAACGTGGCTTCCGTTCTCCCGGAGGCGGCGGTGGTCGCAGGATGGGCGGCGGCGGCGCTGGCCGTGGCAGTGCAGAACCAGGCGGACAACAAGTATTACCTGGCACCTTTAAAGTTGTCATGAGTTATAAAAATGAGAAAGATTCGACCATGGTGACGGTGATTGACGATCCCCGCCTGGGTAACCGCAATCCCATCAAATTGGCACAAGCTGCACTCAGGGCTGAATTGAAAAAGAGTGGTGATAAACTATCTGAAATAACTGACCTGCTCAGTGAAGCCGAAGAAGCAGCAAAAAAAGTTGATGGTTATATAGCCGGTATGAAAGGGAAAGAAATAGATTCACTGAAAAAGAGTGGTAAAGAACTGAATGAGGCCATAAAAACAATGCGTGAATTCCTGAATGGCAAACCACAGACCAAACAGGGATACGGACAAGTTCCACAAATCACCGTGATGAATCAATACCAGCAAGCCAGCAGTGCCATCAGTTCCAAAGCCATCGAACCCGGTGCTCAGGAAAAGATGCTTGTAGAAAGGGCAGCAGGAGTTGTTGAAGAAGCAGTGAAAAAGGCAGAAACCTTTAAGAATGGCATCTGGAAAAAATACCAGGAGCAGGTAAAAGCCACTAAGCTAGATCCATTTGGCAAATAATTTCTAATCCTTAGGCACGAGACGGTAGGTTGTAAAACTTATCCCTCGTGCCTTTTTACTTGTGCCTTATCCCTCATCCCTCTTCCCTGGCTGTATTACATCAATTCCTATTAATCAAAAACTGGAACGGCTTCAGTCCCTTTGGTTTCAGCGCTTTGGAAATCGTTACATTATCATGCAAAACCTTGTAACGGTTCACATCAATCAATTCGTATGAAGTATAGTATGCAGGGGAAGTCTCTACCTGAAAAAGGAGCATATTAATGCTGTCGATCTCACGTTGTATCGATAAGCCAGTCCTTTGCTCATCTCGCTTGAGCAGTATCAAATCTCTTTTAAATTTTTTCATGTCTTCTCAATATCCAACGAATCCTTGTTTCGCCGGGCAGCTGCATTTATTTTTTTTAAGTGCGGTGCAGGACATAACCATGAAGTTGACCATGGCCAGAATCAATAGGTACAGGATTTTCCGGGATATGACAGACTTTTTCAAGACAACTAATTTAATCAATTGTTGGGACTTTTACAAATTATTTAGTCACCTTTACATTTATTAACACTTACTACTACAATAAATAGCATACCTAAACATATCAAACGCGTACTTGTAGCACCTTTGGATTGGGGACTTGGACATGCAACAAGGTGTATTCCGATTATCAGGTACCTGCTTCAGGCTGGTTGTACGGTTACGCTTGCGGGTGAAAAGGAGACAGCAGAACTGCTAAAACAGGAATTTCCGCAGCTTGAAATGTTGTTTCTCAAGGGATACAGAATTAAATATCCCAAAAAAGGACTTTTTTTCATGCCCAAAATGTTTATCCAGCTTCCCAAGGTTCTTTCAGCCATCAAATATGAAAATGCCTGGCTTAAGGTACAACAATCCGTTATGCAGGGCAAATGGGACTTGGTCATTAGCGACAACCGCTATGGCCTGCATCACACTACCCTCAACACTGTCATTATCACCCACCAACTTGGAATCATATCAGGTATGGGCAGTTGGACAGATAACCTATTTGTGAAATAGCAGTTGGACAGATAACCTATTTGTGAAATACACCCACCGCTGGCTGAACAACTTTCAGCATATTTGGATACCCGATCTGAAGGATGAAAACAACCTGGCTGGTAAACTTTCGAGACCAGTGGTTATGCCAAAAGAAGTAAAGTATATTGGTCCACTTTCCCGCCTTGAACCACGTCATAGTATCCCGGAACACATTCTCGTAATGCTTTCCGGACCCGAACCTCAAAGGTCAATGCTGGAAAGAAAACTCAATGCACAGCTTGATAAATTGAATTATCCGTGCCTCTTTGTAAGGGGTTTACCACGAAGCAAACAAACTATT
>JBDLUZ010000111.1:0-11995 GCA_039805045.1 Bacteroidota bacterium
ATCCATCGTAATCAAGGCAAGTTTCCATTCCTTGATGGCTAATTTCACTTCTTCAGCAAGATATTGCATAAGTTTTGCTGCCTTTGACTGATTGTTACCAGCCATATCCTCTATTCTGGCTTTTATTCTTTCTTTCATTGCCATTAAGTGAGAATCTTCAAGTTTGTGGTTTTTAAAAAATTGACACAACCTCAAATTTAAATTTTTCTGATCAATGGGTTTTGTAATACAATCTGCAAAACCCTGAGACAACAAATTGTTAACTTCAGATTTAAATGCAGTTGCAGTTAATGCAATAACCGGGGTATGTGAATTTGGACCATCCAATATTTTACTTAATGCAGTTAAGCCATCCATGACCGGCATTTGAATATCCATCAATACCAAATCAAAAGAATGTGTTTGAAGTATGTCAATTGCTTCCTGTCCGTTTTCTGCTTCAGTTACAAGGCAACCCATATTCTGTAACATGATTACAAATAAATTTCTATTTAACTTGTTGTCTTCAACTATTAAAATTCTTTTTTCAAGCATTTCTTTTGATAAATCTGCTACAGGTGGTTCTACTTCAAGTTGAATAGATTCATCAATATGCAGTGGAATTTCAATATAAACTTTTGTCCACTTGCCTTTTTCACTGGTAACTACTATGTTGCCATTCATCAAATGAATTAATTTTTTGGTGATGGAAAGACCAAGGCCTGTTCCTTCCATACCATTGTATCCACCAACATATTCCTGATAAAATTCATTGAATATAAACCTGATTACATCTTCAGAAATACCTATTCCTGTATCAAGGCAGGTAATGCTTACCTTTTGATACAAACCTTTTGTTTCTTGAAGTTGCAATTTTAATTGAACCTTGCCTTTTTCAGTGAACTTTATAGCATTACTTAATATGTTCATTAAAATTTGCCTTATTCGGGTTGGATCTCCGTTCAAACGACCATTTATCAGTTCATCAAAGCTTGTTTCCAGTATTAACCCTTTTTCCTCTGCTTTTGGCCTGAGTATATTCTCAACACTCTTCACTACATCCCTCAGATTAAGTAATCCATTTTCAATATTCAACTTGCCTGCTTCTATTTTAGTCATATCCAGTATATCATTGATGATAACTAGGAGTCCCGCTGCTGCATCCTGAATATTATTGATAAAATACTTTTGCTGTTCATTAAGCGCAGTCAATGAAAGTTGTTCTGCAAAACCCATGATTGCATGCATAGGCGTTCTGATTTCATGACTTACAGTTGATAGAAATACAGATTTTGCCCTTTCAGATGCTATGGCACGATTTTTTGTTTCTTCAAGACTTTTTTGCAATTTTTTACTTTGCGTAACATCCGTATAACTCCAAAGTTGACCTTTGAAAACATTACCAATTATAATAGGAATGTAGTCGCGTTCCAGAATTCTTTCATCAGCCATTGTTACTTCATCACCAATTACTGGATTCTTGTCAGTTACCAGTCCGATTATATCCTCCTTAACCTGATCAGGTTCTGCAAAAAGTGGAAGGGCATTATCCAATGCCTCTAGGCAATCTGCACCATTCATTTTTTCAGGCGAAATTCCTATATGGAACATTTCACAAAATTTTGCGTTGACAAGCACTACCCTGCTTTCTTCATCTTCAACCAAAATCCCTTTACCGAGGTTTCTCATCAGATACTGCAGTCGGTTGGCATTAATCGTTTTTGAATTATCCTGACAAACACAAATCAATCCACGATCAGGCAATAATGTAAGGGATATGTATTGTAATACAGGTTGCCCAAGTTTATCTTTACCTATCGTTTCCCCTGACCAGTTACCTGTAGACATTAAAACAGGAAAAATATCTTTTTCTATTTTATCTGCATACTCACTGGAATAGATATGTTTCCATGATTTCCCGATAAGTTCTTCAGCCGAATCATATCCGAACAGCATGGCATGTGCTTTATTCATGTAATAGTACGTACCATTTTCATCCAAGATTGCGATACCATCAAAGGCATTTTCAATCGCTGCATGTTGCTTTTCAGGGGTTAATTTTGGAATGGAGTTCATTTATAATGGATTAAATTGTTCACTAAATTGAAATAAATTATTTTCAAACATGTAAAATGGTGAAAAAAACATTTTTAAAAGAGAAAAAAACGTTGTTTAATTGAAATTATAACTAAATGGCAGCGGAGTACTTAATAACACCTAATAATAAGCATTATTACATTAATCAACTACTTGTTATAGTTGTTTTTTTAAAATCAAATTTTAAAAAAATAATGATTTATTAAAACTCATTTTTGATGAATTAGATTTGAGTAAGTCTATGGTAAAAATTGGAATTATAGAGGATAATATTTTTATGTTAAAGAGCTTTAGGGACTATATCAATAGTACTGAAGGCATGATGGTTGTTTTTTCCTGTATTTCAATGGAAGAAGCTAAAATTCAAATTGAGAAAAAAAATATTCAGACTCCAGATATCATTCTCCTTGATATTTTTCTGCCGGGTGAATCGGGATCTGAAGGGATACCATACCTCAGGACTCGTTTTTCAAATGCCAAAATAATCATACTTACAGCATATAACGAGGAAAAATTAATCCTGAATAGTATCAAACAAGGGGCATCTGGTTACGCTTTAAAAACAGCCAAATTGTCTGACCTCACTGAAGTTATTCATCAAACCATCAAAAACGGAGCATTTCTTGATGAAAAATCCATAGGGATTGTCATTAAAGGTCTTCAAAATAAAAAAGCCCACACATTCAGAGATATGCTAAGCTTCAGGGAAAAAGAGATTGTTGCTTTGGTCGAAAAGGGGTACAGTTACAAACAAATGTCTGAGCAGCTTTTTGTAACTACATATGCCGTAAATTACCATTTAAAAAACATTTACAAAAAATTGGGTATTCATTCAAAATCTGAACTACTTTCAAGAATCATGGAAGAAGACAGGAATTGAAAGTATAGTAGCTGAAATCGTTTTATCTTTGCAGCCTCAAAACTGGCTGTATGAAAGCTTCCCCTGATAACCTCAATTTCAACGATACAGAAAAAGCATTTGCTTATAAAAATGATTTACAACTAAAGAAGGCTCATTGGTTGTTTCAATTCATGCAATTTGGGTGGCTAGTTAAACTGGGGTCACTTATCACAACGTTTCTGATTAAATTTAAGTTCCCCGTAAAAGGCCTCATAAAAAAGACTATTTTCAGTCAATTTGTTGGTGGTGAAAAATTAAGTGAAACAACTCCAGTAGTGAAAATGCTTCATGATCATCATGTAGATGTTATTCTTGACTACGGCGTAGAGGGTGGAGAATACGAGGATTCCAAATACGATCGTGAAACAGAAGAGTTCATTAAAGTTATAGAATTTGCTGGCAATCAACCCAATGCCCCATTTATCAGTATAAAAGTAACCGGATTGGGATCAAGTATGCTGTTGAACAAATTGAACATATCAAACCCTGGAAGTGGAAACTATCCTGATAGTATTTGGCAAAAAATTGACTCTCTTGAAGATTTAGAAAAGTCGAATTGGGAGAAGTTACTTAGCAGAGTTGACCTTATTTGTAATGCAGCAGAAATCAATGGAATAGGCGTGATGATTGATGCGGAAGAATCATGGATTCAGGACCCCATTGATCTGATAGCTGATCTAATGATGGAAAAATATAACAAAACAAAATTTATTGTATTTAATACCATTCAGCTTTACAGATCAGACCGATAGCATTGAATTACCCCTCTCCCATTCAAATCAATAAGCCACAAACAGACAAAGCCTACAATGAAGCTATCAATTATTGCTGTGAACTAGAATCACCTATTTGTATCGTCATTGCCAGCCATAACGAAGAAAGTACAATAATTGCGGCACAAAATGGTGAAACTAACAGCAATAAAAATATAGAAATCCATTTTTCGCAACTCTATGGCATGAGTGACAACCTGACATTCAACCTGGCTTCCAAAGGATTTAAGGTATCCAAATATCTTCCTTTCGGTCCGGTTGAGGAAGTCATTCCATATCTCATGCGCAGGGCTCAGGAGAATAGTTCCATATCCGGACAAACCAGCAGGGAACTTTATTTGCTAAAAAAGGAGCTTTCTCGAAGGGCCAATTAATCTTTCATTGAAAAAAGGATTACGTATAAATACTTAATCTTTTTCATTAAAAGTACTATTTGCTATAAATAATCGAATCAACAGTTCCACTAGGAAATTGAATTGATTATATTTATATACTTAAGGCTCATCATATGTATGGTATTATTAATCAAGCTATTCAACAGATGGTCATAAGAGACCATGGAGAGGAAGTTTGGCTCAATATTATCCATAAAAGCGGTATTGATATTTATGAATTCAGAAACCATGAAAACTATGACGATAAGTATACCTACGTACTGGCAGGAACACTTGCAGCACATTTGAATACAAACCTCTCTGAAATTCTCCGCTCACTCGGAGAATTCTGGATTATAGACATTTCGCTAAAAAAATATCCGGCAATGATGGCAGCTGGAGGGAATTCATTCAGAGAGTTTCTTTTTAACTTACCTAAATTTCACAATCGCATATACCTCAGTTACCCAGATTTGGTTGCGCCAGAGTTCAAAATCAGTGACTATGGAGATAGTATAGCAGTGGAATATCATTCAGAAAGAGAAGGCTTAACGCACCTCATGGAAGGAATGCTTTTAGGAATAATCAAGATGTTCAATGAACAGCATGCTTTGGTTAACTTGGAGTATACTAAGTCGAATTCAACATTTGATCATGATCTTTTCCTGATAACATGGATAAAGAATTAAATAATCATTTGGCACATTCAGGTATCCTGCTTGAAATTGAAAAGCTTTTTCCTTTTTATTTCAAAGTTGATCGGAATTTAGTTATTACTGGAATGGGAGCGAAAAAATAGTGTTTTCCATGAAACATTTCAATTGATAAAGCCCAAAATTGCACCGCCGTTAAATTTCGAATCCCTACAATCAATATGTTCAGGGTTTGTATTGATAAAAATCAAACACAAAGAAAAAGCTTTATTAAGAGGTCAGTTTGAATACAGAGCATGGAATGATGAAATAATTTTTTATGGTTCACTCTGGGCTGGGTTCACTCTGGGCTGATGACCATGAAGTATTAATAGACTTTGGCCTAAATTATTCTGACTTCCCTGCATACGATGCAATTTTTGATATTCAGCAAATGAAATCTGTGCTCAGGAATGAACAGGAGGATTTGAACAAGTTAAAACATGAATTGGATATTATCAATCATTCTGGCGACTTGTTCATTCACCTGCATCCAAGTGGCCTTATTCGAAAAGCTTCTCCAAGCTGTAAGTCGATGTTGGGATATGAACAGCATGAGATTGTTGGCCGGGTTATTCAGAACCTGATTAAAGATCAAAATGGAATTGATCTGATCAAAGAATTAAGTGAAATAAATAAGATAAATAAAACCAAAGATTTTGTAACGTATATAATTAAAAAAAATGGTGACTCTGTTGGCGTAAACATATCAATTTCTCCTGTTAGCAATTCCAGCTTAAATTCAGGCTTCTTTATTTGCATAATCAAAGATATCAGCGACAGGATTAAGGATTTAGAAGAAATCAGTAACCTTGCATCCTTTCCAAATGAGAACCCTAATCCCATATTCAGGATTGATGGATCCGGAATCATAAAGTTCAGGAATAGGGCTGCCAATACAATGACGCATATTGTGTATAATGGCAAGATCCATAGTTTTGAGAAATTCTGGTCATCTTTATTGCATGAGGAAGCAGGCATATTTCCCAATAATATTGATGGCATTGTCAATAATAGGTATTACAATTTCCGAATTGTAAAGCGTGTAGATTGCGATGAATTGAATATTTATGGTTCAGATATCAGTGAACGAAGAGAATCTGAAATGCAGGCTCAGGAAACGTTTAACAAATTGAATAACTTTCTTGAATCAACCAATGATGTATACTATCTGATTTACCAGCAAAATAAAAATAAAAACTTTTTTACCTCCAGATGGCCCTTATTTATGGGGTTCAATCCTGCTTCAGGAGACATGTGGGAACAAAAAAGAGCATGCGTTATTGATGAATTCAAAAATATTTATGATGATGCTATGAAAGAGTTCATGCTGAATGGCAGCATGACAGTAAAATATAAAATTAAAAATAGAGTATCCGGACAAATTAGATGGATCTTGGAAGAATCAAAAATAAAATTTGATTCAACTTTGAATGATGAAATAATTTCTGGCAGACTTACTGACATAACTGCAAACGAAAATTTCAGAAGTCAGATGAAAGAATCTGAAGAAAGATTTCAGCTCATTACTGAATCAATGCCCGTAATGATTTGGGTATCTAATGAAGAAGGTAAAGTCACATACACTAACAAGGCATCCAGAGATTTTTTTGGATTTGATTTAAAAACCATATCAGGGCAGTCTGAGTTTGCTAAGCTCGTTCATCCTGATCATCGACAAAAAGCTATCATTGAATGGGGGAAAACGCTCAATAACAAAGTAAGAGGTGAAATACAATACCTCGTTTTAAATGCTGAAAATCAGTACCGATGGATTTATGAAATAGCTGTTCCCCGCTTTTTACAAAACAATGAATTTCTTGGTTATATAGGTGCCGCATTTGACATAACCAATGAAAAAGCAATTTATAATACACTGGAAGAGGAGAAAAAAAAATATGAACTCCTGTCAACCAAATCTGCAGACATTATTTTCCTGATGAGTAATACAGGAATAATTGAATATGTCTCACCTTCAATAAATCGTATTTTGAATATGTCTGAACAAGATATCATTGGACATTCAATTTTCAATCTGATTGAGGGTACACAGGTTCTTGACCTGAATGAAACCCAAAATGATCTTTCCGATGCTTCACAGCAACAAATGCTGAGTTTCAAAATGAAAGATAAACAAGGTGAACTTAAATGGGTTGAAGCAGTTTACAGCAGGTTTACGGAAGATGAATTAGGGGGGAAAAAGATCCTTATGCATGTAAGGGATATCAATGAACAATACCTAGCACAAACAATGTTGATCGAAAATGAGGCTAAATACCGCAGCCTCTTTTCAAACATGAATCTTGGTATTATGGAAGTTGATAAGGAAGAAAAAATACTTTACGTAAACAAGTCTTTTGAAAGAATTTCCGGATATCATGAAGATGAACTGATAGGAAAGCTGGCACCAGATATCTTTTTAACTGACCTCAGCGAAAAAGACATCAACTTACAGGAACGGAGAAACAGGGAGCATGGAAAAGAAGGTCTCTATGAAATAAAAGTCAGAAAAAAAGACAAGAGCTTGGCTACTTGGGTCATAAGTGGTGCACCTACTTATGACATGAAAGGCAAAATAAGGGGGTCTATCGGAATTCACTGGGATGTAACTGAAATAAGAGACCTGGAAACAAAAATTCTTTTTGAAAGTGTACAGAAAGAAAAAGAACTGATGGAAGCCCGGTTGCAAGCCGAGGAAGAACAACGAGATGTTATTGGGAGAGACTTGCATGATGGAGTTGGACAAATGCTGGCATATTTGAGTTTGTATTTTAATATTTTAAAAGAAAAAGATTCAATTGCAGAAGAAGATATAGACAAGGCTCAAGTAACCATTAAAAAAACAATTGACGAAGTAAGGCGCTTATCCAGAAATCTTGCACCCCCGGCTATAAAAGATCTGGGGTTCAGGGAAGCCGTAATTGAACTTATAAACAGTTACAGTATCATTCCCAAACCGGCTTTTCAACTTAAAATATACAAAGGCAAGGATCCGGATAGATTTTTACATGAACACAAAATCATGATGTTTCGTGTTATCCAGGAGTTAAGCAGTAATACATTTAAATATGCCCACGCAAGTAAGGTTGAAATAAAAATAGACCAAAGCGAGAATGGGATGGTGCTAAACTACCATGATAATGGCATGGGATTTGAAATCGGAACTGTTAAGAAAGGCATAGGGCTAAAAAGTATTCTTTCGAGAGTAGAGTTTTATGGAGGTGAAGTAAAGATTAAAACGAAACCAGGTTCAGGATTTGAAGTATTGATTAAATTACCATTTGAATAAAAGATTATGACAAAAAAAATTAGAATTATCATAGCTGACGACCATTTGTTGATAGCCGAAACATGGGCAACATTGATCAACATGGACCCTGAATTTGAAGTTGTAAAGGTTTATGATAATACCAAAAGCCTTATTGATCAGATTACTGAAATCAAACCAGACATTGCGATTCTAGATATCAATATCAACCCTTTTTCAGGAATTGAAGCAGCTAAACTTATTAAGAAACTTGCACCAGGAACAAAAATAATTGGTGTTTCTATGCATAATCAGCCTTCATTTGCTAAAAAAATGATACGAAATGGTGCAACTGGGTATGTAACTAAAAACTCAAGTAAAGTTGAGATGTATGATGCCATCCGTGCCGTCATGAAAGGAGAAAAATACATATGCGCGGAAATACAGAAGAATATAACCAATCAATTGCTGGTAGATGAAGATGATAATAAATTAAGCAAACTGACTGAACGAGAGATTGAAATCATAAAAATGATAAAAAACGGATCCACAAACAAAGAAATTGCAGAATCCCTATTTCTTTCGCCAAGAACAGTAGAAACACACAGGGCAAGAATTTTAAAGAAACTAGACTTAAAAAATTCTTTATCCCTCGTGAAATACATCAACGAATCATTTTTGGATTTTTAATATTGGGGGATTAGCTAATCAATCACCCCAAATATTATCTTCTCCCTTCAGCCATTTCTGAACTAAATCGGTTGTAACTGACTTAGGCCTTTCCAGAGGCATACCTAAAGCTCTGTCCCAACAAAGACTAGCTAATACACCCAAAGCGCGACTGACACCAAAAAGGACTGTGTAAAATTCATATTCTACCATGCCATAATGCACAAGCAATGCACCGCTGTGTGCATCAACATTAGGCCATGGATTCTTTACCTTTCCAAGTCCATTTAAAATTTCAGGTACAGTATCATAGATATTCCAAACTGTCTGTACAAGTGGATCATCAGGCATATGTTTCTTACCAAATTCCATCTGAGCCGTGAATCTTGGATCCGTTTTTCTCAAAACTGCATGCCCATAGCCAGGCACAACTTTACCAGAGGCTAAGGTTTGCTTTACGTATTCACCAATTTGTTCCTTTGTTGGCAATTCAACACCCAGGTGTTCACGCAACTCAAAAATCCATTTGATGACCTCCTGGTTTGCCAATCCATGAAGAGGACCAGCCAATCCATTCATTCCTGCAGCAAAACTCAAAAAGGGATCGCTCAAGGCTGAACCAACTAAATGGGTTGTATGTGCAGATACATTTCCGCCTTCGTGATCTGCATGAATAGTCATATATAAGCGCATCAACTCCTTGAAACCAGCATCATCATATCCCATCATGTGCGCGAAATTGCCAGACCAGTCAAGTAGGCCATTAGGTTCAATATGTTGACCATCCTTATACTTCCTGCGGTAAATATAAGCTGCGATGCGGGGAAGACGGGCAATAAGGTCTAGCGAGTCATCAAAAGTAGCATCCCAATAGTCCTTTTTGTTCATACCTGATGCATAGGCTTTTGCAAAATGACTGCCGTTTTGTAATGCCATGATACCAACCACAAACATGGTCATGGGGTGAGTTGTTACCGGCAATGCTTCAATGGTATCAAAAACATAATTGGGAACATGTGAACGTCTCTGGAGCGTTGAAGTCATAACATCAACTTCTTCACTGCTGGGCAATTCACCGAGCAACATGAGGTGGAATAATCCCTCTGGGAGCGGTTCATCCCCACCGGGTATTTTGGGCAACTTATCTTTTAGCTCAGGAATAGAAAATCCCCTGAACCTGATTCCTTCATTCGCATCAAGAAGTGAAGTTTCAGTAACCAGTCCTGTTATACCCCGCATACCTTGGTAAACTTGAGCCAGTGTTACTTCACCTATCACTTTCTGACCATGATCCTTCAACAATTGCTTAATTTCCTGACTAACCTGATCCGCTTTGATTTTGAACCTTTCCTTGATGATTTCCATCTCTTTGTCTGGTTTTACTATTTGATGCGTAAAGTTAAAACAAAGACCTCAAGCGGCATAACCTTTGTATATAAATATTGAACTATTTAGGTGCTTTTCTATATAGATAAATAGTAACGGCACTAAAAAGAATATTGGGAATCCATGCTGCCAGATAGGGATTAAGGTCTCCCTTGGTTGAAAATATAGTTGAAAAACGATCAGCCAGGATAAAAACGGCACAAATGATAATTCCCGTAGCCAAATGAACGCCACTCCCACCCCGTATTTTTCTACAGGCCAGAATTGCTCCGATAATAGTGAGCAGGATAACCGCAAATGGAGTTGCCAACCTGTGCGCATTTTCCATTTCCAACTCTTTCACTGTTTCAGAGCCCCTCAGTCGCTCTTTAGCAATTCTTTTCCTAAGTTCAGGTGAGATCAGGCGAGCCTGTGTGTATTCATCACGCTTAAGATCGGAAGGATCAAAAGACAATTTTCTGAAAACCTCGTAATTGAAACTAACCTGCTCTTGCATGCCATTTAGTTTTCGCTCAACAACTCCTGTTAGCTTCCATACTTTCTTCGCCGTATCCCAGGTTATGTTATCAGCGCGAAGGTTATGAATAACTTCATTTCCGCGGAGTGTTTCCATAAAAAAGTTGCCTCCTGCCTTACTGGTTGTATCATAATACCGCATGCCAGCATAGCTGAATGAATCAGTCCTCATGTAAAGAGCACCACTTGAGGCATCATTGGGTAACACAGATTTCGTATACCTTGCCTCAAAAGAAGTTCTTATACCGTTTGCCTTGGGAATGACATAATCATTGGCAAACCAAAGAACTAATCCAAGAAAAATTCCGCCAATCCAATAAGGTCTCAGAATTCGGTTTAGGCTTACACCAGATGAAAGAATGGCTACAAATTCAGATCTGTTTGCCATTTTGGAAGTGAAAAAAATAACTGATATGAAAACAAACAAGGGGAAAAGCATAGCTACAATATGTGGGATGAAACCAACATAGTATTGCAAGAAAATCTCCTTTGTAGTTAGTCCGGATTTGGCAAAATCATCCGTATGCTCACTAATATCTATCACCGTACTGATCAAGGTCAATAATATCAGCGAATAGATGAAAGTAGTCAGGAATTGTTTGAATATATACCAATCAATTTTTCTCATACCTGCTGCAAAGTTACCATTTAATCAGGTTTGAGGCATTCAGAATAGGTAGACAAACATCTTTTTCGGGCAAAATCATGGTTTACCATAGGCTGAACGTATGCCAGACTATCAAACTCCGGGACCCATTTTTTTATATAAACACCCTTTGAATCGAATTTTTGTGCTTGAAGGGTAGGATTGAAAACCCTGAAATATGGTGCAGCATCACATCCTGAACCAGCAGCCCATTGCCAGCCGCCATTATTGGCAGCCAAGTCAAAATCCAGTAGCTTACCAGCAAACCAAGCTTCTCCCCACCTCCAGTCTATGAGTAAATGTTTGGTCAGGAAACTTGCCACAATCATCCTAACCCTGTTGTGCATAAAACCCGTTTCCTTTAATTCTCTCATTCCTGCGTCTACAATTGGATCGTCTACAATCGGATAGCCAGTTTGACCGGTACACCATTTTTCAAAATCTGCTTCGTTATTGAGCCATTTTATCTTATCATAATCTTTTTTAAATGCCTCTCCCCTTCCTACCTGAGGGAAATTATAAAGAATCATGTGATAAAAATCTCTCCAGATTAATTCATTCAGGTATGTTTCATTTAAAATTTGTGCCTGGGCAGCTAACTTTCTAACACTTATTGTACCAAATCTCAAATGAATACCCAGCCGGGATGTTCCTGCTATTGCAGGAAAATTTCTTTGTTCTGAATAATTACTGATCAGCAAATCTGGAGTTGCTG
>JBDLUZ010000112.1:0-6634 GCA_039805045.1 Bacteroidota bacterium
GTTCTCCAGTTATACTGGCTTAATCCAATTTTTTGATAAACCAGACTTAATCGACTAACAGCAGTATCCGGTTGTTTTTTTATGATTACCTGAACCTCTTTTTTAGTGATTGGAGGATCTGTTGTAACAATAACTGGAGCGGGGTTTGGAGTTGGCTGTTTTTTTATTGCTGGCTGAATGACAGGTGGAGGTATTTCTACTTTGGGTTTTTGGGATTCAGTGAAAACGTATCTGCCACCGGGCATCACGTAAAAAATGCGGTAAAAAAATAGTTTACTCCCTGATTTCCTATCAACAAACCCGTTGGTCAAGCTGGTAGGGTCTGGCATGGAAACGATTGACCTGAAACCTGCAAGGGAGTCAACTGATCTCTGAATGATAAGTTGTGTAATCTCTTTGATTTCATTATTCCAGCTGATGATATTCACGCCATTTCGCTGAATAACCTGAAAATTCGGCAAGGTTGTTTGTCCGCTTACCGTCATCGTCAAAGCCGAAAAAATCAACATTAAAAGAACACGTTGGGGTCTTTTCAAAAACATTACGCTAAGTTAATTACTTGTCTTAAAAAATCAGTTCTCCTTTTGTTAAAGACCTGTTTCCCTGCAGTCCGCCACTGTGTATCAGTAAAACTTTATCACCTCTGGGAAACTCACCATTTTTCAGCATCTCATAGAACGCATGAATTAATTTTCCGGTATATACAAAGTCGGTAGGCACACCATGTGTCCGGTAAAAAATGTTCATGGAGTCAAACAATTCAGCTGATTTTTTGGCATATCCACCCATGTGGTATGAAAAGTCAATCGTAGCCTTTACCTCTGAAAGACCGTTTATCTTTAAAAGGTCGCAAATGTCTGTGGTTACACTGAAGTTATTTTTCAAAACTGATATCAGCACGCTACGCTGGTGTTCCTTCTGACCCAGGATGAGCCCAGCTGCCATGGTCCCAGTTCCACATGCCGCAAGAATGCAATTAAATCTTTCAACTCCTTCTATAGACATGATTTCTGCGGCGCCCTTAATACCCGGTTCGCCTTGCCCTCCCTGCGGTATAAACAACGCATCAGGGAAGTTTTCTTGTATCCATGCTACCTGTGTATGCTCGTCAGTATTTTTTTCGCTCCACCTCAGCTCCATACCCATTTGCAAGCAGTCTTCCAGTGTTACTGATAAAATAGGCGGTTTACTTCCCTTTAATAAGCCAATGGCTTTTAGTCCGTATTGCTTTGCCGCAAAGGCAGTGGCATGGAGGTGGTTTGAATATGGTCCGCCCAGGGTGATAATTTTTTTTTGATCCTTTGCTAAGGCTGACTGCAGGTAATATTTGAGTTTGAAGATTTTATTGCCTGATACTACAGGATGAATTTTATCCAGCCTGAGTATGCCAACTTCAACACCGGATTGCAAAAAAAAGTCATCTTCCAATATTTCTATCATCCCAAGCGTTATTGATGGAAGCAAAGTTCGTATTTTGAACCATTGCGATAATGGTATAATTTCGTTTATTAAACACTACACATGAAACCAACCCTTTTAATCCTTGCAGCAGGTATGGCCTCCCGTTATGGCGGAATGAAACAGATGGAATCTTTTGGTCCTGATGGTGAAACAATCATGGATTACTCCATTTATGATGCTATCCGATCTGGCTTTGGTAAGGTTGTTTTTGTGATCAGGGAAGATTTTGCTGATCAGTTCAAAGCTGTTTTTGAACCTAAATTACAAGGAAAGATAGACGTAGCATATGTTTACCAGCACCTGGATGCACATCTCAATGGATATGAGCGAAAGCCAGAGCGCAGTAAGCCCTGGGGTACAGCCCATGCAGTCCTTTGTGCAAAGGACGTAATCAATGAGCCTTTTGCAGTTATCAATGCTGATGATTTCTATGGCAGTGATGCTTTTGTGAAGGCATACGATTTTCTGACCTCGGAATGCAGTGCCTCGCATTATGCGATTGTTGGTTACGAATTACAACAGACCTTATCTGATCATGGTACTGTAAACAGAGGTGTTTGCAGCATCAACAATCAGGGTGACCTTGTTGGAGTTACAGAAAGATTGAATATCGCATCTGGAACTGAAGAGATTACCTGTGGTGACGGACTCGAGCCTGTTACATTGCAACCAGATACCATGGTCTCTATGAATTTCTGGTGTTTTGATCCATCTGTATTTGACTATTCAGATAAGCTGTTTACTGCTTTTTTGGAAGAAAGGGGACATGAAGAGAAGTCGGAGTTTTTCATTCCGCTTGTTGCCGATAGTTTCATGCGTGAAACTGGGGGCAGGGTTGAAGTTATTCCCACAACGGCCTTGTGGTTTGGTGTAACGTATAAGGAGGACGCGCCAGCGGTCAAAGAAGGCATTACAAAACTCCTGGCATCTGGGGCTTATCCCGCCGGATTATGGCGATAGCATAAAAAAAGGTGTTTCAGAAACTGGAACACCTTTTTTTAGAAATAAATTTCAGCAATTATCCCAGTACCACTTTAACCATGTAAACATGTTCCTGAACCTTGTTTACCTGTTGTGATTTGCTTACACCTTTGAGGCTTGAAGCATTCCTGAGTTTGATATTAAGGTCTTTGTCTGCGTCTTTAAGTTCATTAACAAGCTGATAAACCTGTTTGATTTTGGTAGCAAATACCACCCCGTTCGCTGATGTCTGACGGGCGTTGAGGATGCCAATGATTTCTCCGTTTTTGTTGATGACAGGTCCACCACTGTTTCCGGGATTGGCACTGATGCTGATCTGGCAAGACATGGTATCTCCACCCAAGCCTGTTTTGGCACTCAGGTATCCTTCATTGTATACAATTTCATTTCTGGGATAGCCTAAAGTATAGACAAATTCTGATAACCCAGTTTGAGACTGGCTAAAGCCGTATGGAAGCTGACGGGGGGCTTCAAAATCAGCATCGTTGATCCTGAGTATGGCGATGTCTGCTTTTTGGTCTTGATGGATTATCTCAGCAAGAAGATCTTCGCCAGCGGGACTTTGTACATATATTTTTTTGGCACCTTTAATGACATGTGCACTGGTAATCAAATATCCTTTTGCGTCAATCAGAAAACTCGTGCCGCCAAATTTTACGTCAGTGCCAGGTTCAATTTTGGTTTTAAAACGATTGAATTCTGCACGCTGACTGCTTGACTGTTTTTCAAGGTTGCTTACTTTCCTCCTCAATTCTTCGATATCATCAAACGGAGCCTTGGGCGTGAAAAGAGACAACATACCGCTGATAAATATTGCCGTGATACCTGCAATGGAGGCCGCAACCGCAACAACCCTGCGGTATTTATTCCACATATTGATGATCCGTGCTTTTGTGTCTAGTTGGAGTTCTTTTATTTCTCCGGACTCCTGCAAGGTGTGATGGGTGTCGTAAAGGTTGGATTTAAACCTTCTGATTTCCCCGTACCCGTTCATCTGCTCCAGGAAATAGTGGAATTCAACTACCATTTGATCCAGCTCAGGCTGGTTCATGCGCATTTGTTCAAATGCCTGGCGTTCAGCTATGTCCATTTCCCCCTTGAGGTACCTTTCAACCAACTCAGCCAATTGTAATTGATCCATTTATTAATTTGCTTTAAGCGTTTTTATATTGGGCAAAGAAGAGTTTTTTCAACCGGACCAGACATTTGTATTTCTGATTCTTTGCATTATCCGCATTGGTGTAACCGAAATAGCCTGCAATCTCCTGCATGTTTTTCCGGTGAACATAAAAGGCTTCAATCAGACTTTTACAAGGTTCACCAATTTTGCCCATGGCTGTTCTCATGATGAGATACTGTCCATTAAGCTTTTCATGCTCCTCAATATCTTCTTCAACTGGCACTATTCTGTCAAAATTCTCAACCTGAGACTCAATCCTTCTATTGTGTTGCAATTTTTTCAACCACAATCGCCTGCAAACAGAATACAGGTAAGTTCTAATCTGGCAGGTTAATTCAAAATCTTCTTGCCGGGATTTTTCGTACAATACCATCATGGCTTCCTGAAAAATATCCCTGGCATCGTCTTCTGAACCATTGTTGCTAACAACAAAATGTTGAATAAGTGCATAATTTTCTTTGTACACTGATTCAATTGCAGTCTTTTCGTTGTTGCCAACTGCCCTGAAAATCTCTAGTTCCTGTTCTGTAATTGCCACAATACCTATTTAAATACGAAAGGGAGTGAATAGTAACCCACAAAAAAACAAAAATATTTTTTTAAAGAGCGGGTTACTTCCTTTTACTTTGCGTATTAATTCACAGTTATTCAATTTTAACTTTCAAAAAACCCAAAAGAATGAAAAAGGTATTTGCAATTCTCGCTATCGCTGCTCTTGCATCTTGCGGTGGATCTACTGAAGCTCCTGCTGCTGACACTACTGCTGTTGCTGTAGACACAACTGTTGTTGTTGATACAACTGCTGTTGACACAACTGCTGTTGCACCTGCTGCTGATACTACTGCTGCTGCACACTAAGAATTTTTTCATATGGCAAGCAATCGTTGAAGTCGTCCCGTTTCTACGGGATGACTTTTTTTATCTCTTTGATAATCAGTTGATTGTCTTGTTTTTTCTCCCATCTGCCCGAATAGGGTTACCTTTGCAAAAAGTTATATATGAGTTTTGAAGCGTTGGGTATTGAAGCGTCACTGTTGGAGGGTATTCAAACCCTTGGGTTTACACAACCCACCCCCATACAAGAGAAGGCTATTCCCATTTTATTAAGTGGTACGAAGGATTTTGTTGGACTGGCTCAAACGGGTACAGGTAAAACAGCTGCCTTCGGATTACCGTTGTTACAATTAGTTGATGTAGAAATGCGTCACCCACAGGCTTTGGTTGTTTGTCCAACCCGAGAATTGTGTATGCAGATCACGAAAGACCTTGCAAATTTTTCCACACACAAGAAGTCTGTCCGTTCAACCGCTGTATATGGCGGAGCATCCATTGGAGAGCAGATCCGGGAACTTAAAAGGGGTATTCACATTGTTGTGGCAACCCCCGGTCGCCTGATTGATCTGATCGAAAGGAAAGCCATCAATTTAGAAAATATAAACTATATCGTCCTGGATGAGGCAGATGAAATGCTGAACATGGGTTTCCGGGAAGATATTGAATTCATATTGGGTAATACGCCCAACAGAAACAGCATCTGGTTGTTCAGCGCAACGATGCCTAATGAGGTTAAGCAGGTGAGTAAGCGTTTCATGACTACCCCGGCTGAAATCACGATTGGCAAAATGAATGCTGCCAATGTGAATATTGACCACCAGTATTATGTTACCTCAGGGGTAAACAGGTATCAGACTGTTAAGCGGATTATTGACTTTAATCCGGGTATCTATGGTATCATATTCACCCGAACCAAGGCAGATGCCCAGCACATCACTGAATCACTCATTCGTGAGGGGTATGATATAGAGGCATTGCATGGCGACCTTACCCAGGCGCAGCGTGACAAAGTAATGGCCAGATTCCGTGAAAAAAGCCTCCAATTGCTGATTGCAACTGATGTGGCGGCTCGAGGAATTGATGTACAAGGCATCACACATGTTATCAATTACGAACTGCCTGATGACCCCGAAGTGTACACACACAGAAGCGGCAGAACTGGTAGGGCTGGAAACAGTGGCGTTTGTATCTCAATAGTTACGCAGCGGGAAGCGTATAGGTTGAGGCAAATAGAAAAATTAATCAATAACCGTTTTCACAAGCTGGATATTCCATCCGGAAAAGATGTTTGTCGCAAGCAGTTCTTTCACTTCATTGATAAATTGCTGAAGGCGGATATCAGCCATGGTGAATACGAGACTTATATTCCTTTGTTGCAGGAAAAGTTTGCAGCAATGTCTAAAGAGGAGATTCTCCAGCGTGTTGCAGCACTTGAGTTTGACAGATTCCTGCAGTATTATGAAAATGCAGCAGATCTGAATGCCCGCGACGACAGGAGAGCTGAAAGAACCCCACTTTCAAGGGATGGCGCAGCAGGAGATAGGAGGAGTCGTGACCGGGATAGAAGTCCCGCCGGAAGTGGGAGTGGTAACTACAAGAAGTTATTCATTAACCTGGGTATCAAGGATGGTTTCTATAAAGCAAGCTTTCTGCAGTTTATCCTTGATTTGAGTGACCTGAAAAAGGAAGTTCTTGGTAGGATTGACATGAAAGACATGAACAGCTGGGTTGAAGTGGAAAATAGTGCAGCTCAGCATATGATTCGTGCCATTGATGGGAAGAAATTCAAGGGCAGAAAAATCCGCATGAACGATGCGGATAGCGGTGGACCCAGAAACAGGTTTTAATTTTTTTATTTTTGAAAATGTTTTAAGTTTCTTATATTTGTCTTGATGATATCAAACAGAACCCGTTACTTCTTTTATTTTTATTACTACTTTACCAGTGGTACGGGAACTTTTTGTTGAAAAGAAATAAACAAAAACAACAACATAAAAGATCCCGGCTAACCACCGGGATTTTTTTTTAATTGCAGGTTATGAATAAAGCGCATGCTTCAGGAGGCAGAGAACGTGAAAAAAGTCTGCCTGTTGCAATACAGGGCTATGAAGGCAGTTTCCATCAGGTTGCTGCAAGAAGTTTTTTGGGTAAAAAAGTTGAAATTCTGCCCTGTGCTAC
>JBDLUZ010000113.1:0-6576 GCA_039805045.1 Bacteroidota bacterium
GGGAGGGATTTTGCATCAGCGGCAGGAGAGAAGGCTGCGGCCTATGCTGCTGAAATGTCTCAGTATCTTTAAAACTATAACTCAATAGCCATGGATCAATTGAAGAAAATGTATCAAAAATACAAGCCTGAAATAAGAGTAGGTATAGCAGTATTTGTAGTAGTTTTTGCTTATAGAATTTTGAAAGATATCATTGGTCGGTTATAGCCTGATTGATTGCAGGATGGTGTCAGCCAGTTTTTTTGCCCATCTGCCATACTCAAGTCCTGAAGGATGAAGTCCATCTTTGGCTACCAGCGAAGCATTGGAAGTTGCTTCCCTGCTGCCTGCTGTGATGGAGATATAAGCAATGCCAGCTGCATCAGTGGACTTCTTGTTGATGGCATTGAACAGGTCTATTTCTTTTCCGATTTTTATCCTGTCTCTACTGGCTGCAAAAGGCGTTGCTCCCCAATCAGGGATGCTCAGAACAAAAACATGTTGTTTGTTTCCTCCTGCAAAGGCGATGGCCTTATTCAGTAATTGTTCAAATTCCTTTTCATAAGTTGAGGGATCTTTTCCCCGGTATTGGTTGTTGACCCCAATCAGCAGGGTGACAATATCATAGCTTTTTTCAAAAATTGTTTTGTCTATTCCAGCCATCAATTCATCTGTCGTCCAACCGGTCTTTGCAACTATTTCAGGAGCGTGAACTGATATGCCGCTCTTTCTGAGCAATTGTACAGTTTGATACGGGAAATTCTCATAGATGGGGACGCTCTCACCAATCGTATAGGAGTCTCCAAGGGCAAGAAACGTGAGCGCCTTATCCTGTGCGTCTATTTTGTACTGCATGAGGAGTAAAATAAGCAGATTGAAAATTCTTTTCATTGTATTTGATTCACCCCGAATGTAAACAATTTGGCTTTATCTTTATAGCATTCCAAAACTGACACATATGAGAAAGCTCATTCTGCTTTTTTTCTTCTTCGGCATTATTATTCAGGCATCAGCTCAGCAGCAGTTTCATCAGCGGGCAAATTATGATCTGGCTGCAAGATTTTCTCCAAAAAAACTGGAAAAAATGATTTTTTCTACAGCTGTGGATCCACACTGGATGAAGACGGGCAGCAAGTTTTGGTATGTGTATGAAACAACGGCCGGAAAGCAATGGTTTGTTGTTGATCCGGTGAAAATGACAAAAGCCCCCATGTTCAATAACGACAGGCTGGCGGCCGCCATTACCAGGATTGTGAAAGATCCTTTTGATGGTAAACACCTGGCGCTGGACAACCTGAAATTCACCAAGGATGAAAACGTTATCAGCTTTGAAGTGAAGAGTTCAGAGGAAGAAACCAAAAAAGATACCACAAAAAAGAATGCAGTTGCAGCCAAAGAAAAAAAGGTTTTTTTCTTTGAATACAATATTCAGAAAGACTCTCTCATTGAGTTGAAAGATTACCGTAAACCCAAACCAAAACCCACATGGGCCAATATTTCACCAGATCAGCGTTGGGTGGTTTTTGCCCGCAACTTCAACCTGTACAGGATGGACTCTGCCAACTTCAGCAAGGCAAGGGTCAATGAAGATGACAGTACTATTGTAGAAGAGAAGCTCACAGAAGATGGCATTGAGAACTATGGATTTGGGGAGTCTTTTGGTGAAACAAACATTGAAAAAAACGCAAACAGGAAAAAAAGAAAGTTTGTGTCTGCGTTGTGGTCACCTGATTCCAGGTTCTTTGCTATCACCAGAACAGATAGTCGCCAGGTCAAGGATCTCTGGGTTATCAACAGTGTTGCTCAGCCACGTCCAACACTGGAAACATACAAATACCACATGCCTGGTGAGAAGGAAGCACCTGTTAGGGAAATGATGTTGTATGCCATGCAGGATAAAAAATTGCACCGGATAAATACTGCCTTATTCAAGGATCAGGAGATAGCTATATGGTCTGCCGATCAGGATAAACGTAGCCGTGATGATGATTTCCGTACCATGAAATGGCTGGGAGACTCTACCCGCTTTTATTTTAGCAGAACCAGCCGCGACCTCAAGCGCATAGATATTTGCGCGTTCGATGTTGCCACAAAGGAAGTAAAAGTTTTAGTGGAAGAGCGCATGAATACATACCTCGAAGTGAGGAAACCGGTTTTTTTCAATAACGGTAAAGAATTTATTCACTGGAGTGAAAGAGATGGTTGGGCACACCTTTATCACTATGAAACCGGTGGCAATTTAAAGGGCCAGTTGACCAGTGGCCCATGGCATGTGGAAGAGATTGAAGGAGTGGATGAAAAGACAAAGACCGTATATTTTACAGCCAATGGAAAGGAAGCGAATGAAGATCCATATTACTTGCACTTTTACAGGGCTGGGCTAGACGGATCAGGCGTAAAGTTGCTCAATGCCGGTGATTTTGAACACACTATAAATCTGGATGAACAAAAAAGGTTTTTTATAAATACCAGTTCAAGGGTTAACACCGCGCCTGTGAGTGCCTTGTACGATGTGAGCGGAAAAAAAATGATGGATCTTGAAAAAACGGATTTGTCATCCCTCATGCAGGCAGGATATAAGTTTCCTGAACTTTTCACAGCCAAGGCTGATGATGGGATTACAGATCTTTATGGTGTTATGTACAAGCCATTTGATTTCGATTCTACCAAAAAATATCCTGTAATTGCCTATGTTTATCCTGGTCCGCAAACTGAAGCAGTGAACAAGGCTTTTGGCAGGGGAATGGATCGTGTAGACAGACTGGCTCAGTTTGGTTTTATCGTAGTAACATTGGGTAACAGAGGTGGCCATCCTTCAAGGTCAAAATGGTACCATAACTATGGCTATGGGAACCTGAGAGATTACGGACTGGCAGACAAGAAAGCAGTTATCGAACAACTGGGTCAGCGATTTGGATACATTGATGTCAACAAGGTGGGTATTCACGGGCATTCCGGTGGTGGCTTTATGTCTACCGCGGCTATGCTGGTATATCCCGATTTTTTCAAAGTGGCTGTTTCTTCCGCAGGTAACCACGAGAATAATATTTACAACAGGTGGTGGAGCGAAAAACACCATGGGGTGAGGGAACAGATCTCTGAAAAAGGAGACACTACCTTTTTGTACAATATTGAAAAGAATTCAGAGCTGGCTAAAAACCTCAAAGGCCGTTTGATGCTTTCGCATGGTGATATAGACAACAATGTTCATCCTGCCAATACCATCCGCATGGCCAATGCGCTCATCAAGGCCAATAAGCGATTTGATCTTGTGCTGCTTCCCGGACAACGTCATGGGTATGGAGACATGACAGAGTATTTCTTCTGGCAAATGGGAGATTATTTCAGCAAGTGGCTGCTTGGAGATTTTTCACAGCCGGTTGATATGATGGAAATGAACAGGGAGGTTCAACAGACGGGAAGCAAACGATGAGCCTGATTGGTTTATCTTTGCAGCAATGAAATTTTATTATTGCATAATTGCTTGTTTGAGTTGTTTTTTGAAGGTCAATGGCCAGGAAAAAAATGTGGTCGTTGAGTCGGAAGGCAGACAGGTAACTTTATCTCCCATAGTTGTTCGGAGTGGAACAAATGTACCTGGATTTATAAAACGCGTAGAAAGTGATACTACTTTTTACAAGGCTTTTAAAAACCTGCGTATCCTGAATTACAGCGCTATCAACGATGTGCGGATGTTCAACAGGTCTGGAAAGGTGGCTGCAAGTCTTTACAGCAAAACAAGACAATGGGCTGCAAGGTCTTGCCGGGTAACGAAAGTTCTGGAAGAGAAATCGACAGGGGATTATTATAAAACGAATGGAGATTACAATTACTACACAGCTGAATTGTATGCTTCTTTATTTTTCTCGAAAGACACCATTTGTGCACAAACCAATGTGATTGGAGATATTGACCGAACCATAAAAGGGAAAAAGGGATTGGACAAGCACAAGGAACAGCTTAAAATGTTGTTTTTCAATCCGGGTAAACAAATCCCCGGGATTCCTTTGATGGGAGATAAAGTCATGGTTTTTGATCCATCTCACCGTGACCTTTATGATATGCGTATAGATATCCAGGAGTATCAGGGTAAATTGGCTTATTTGTTTCATGTAACTATCAAAGAGGGACTTTCTTTTTATAAACGAGACAATGTTGTTATTGACGAGATGACAACATGGTTTGATTATGGATCTTTTGAAGTTCTGGCGAGAAACTATAAAATGAGTTACAATGCGGGCGTTTACAAATTTGATGTATCCATGGAAGTGGAGATTGGAAAGTTTGGGAAATACCTCTACCCCAAAGTAATCCGATACGATGGTAACTGGGGAGTGCTTGTAAAAGGCAAAGAAAAAGGATTGTTTACTGCAACCATCTATGACCTTTCGCTTGAATAGTGGTTGGCGTAACCCCTCCATTTTTCGATAACGGCCTTCATATCTGCTGCCAACTCACTTTCAAAAAGCATTTCCTTTTCTGTTGCAGGGTGAATAAACCCTAGCGTCTGAGCATGCAAAGCCTGTCTTTTACACAGGTCAAAACAATTGTCTACAAATTGTTTGTATTTCGTAAAAATTGTGCCTTTTACAACCCTGTCTCCACCATACACTTCATCATTAAATAGAGGATGTCCCCTGTGTTGCATGTGAACCCTAATCTGATGGGTGCGACCGGTTTCAAGTCGGCATTCAATAAGGCTTACATATTTCAGGTCTTCCAAAACAGTGTAATGCGTTATTGCCTCTTTGCCGTAATCTCCATCAGGAAACACATCCATAAGCTTTCGGAAACGGGGGTGTCTGCCAATATGCCCTGTAATCGTGCCTTCTGTTTCTTCAAAATTCCCCCAAACCAGTGCTCTGTATTTTCGCTGCACAGTATGTTCAAAAAACTGACGGGCCAGTTTAACTGCTGCAAGTTCAGATTTTGCCAGCACTATCAATCCGCTGGTGTTCTTGTCGATTCTGTGCACCATGCCAAACCTGGGCAATTTACTTTCATCGATATCGGGTTGTTGCTGGCGCAGATACCAGGCAACACCATTGATTAAAGTGCCGCTGAAGTTTCCTGCTCCGGGGTGTACAACCATACCTGCAGGCTTGTTGATTACCAAAACATGGTCATCTTCGAAAACGATGTTTAACGGAAGTTCTTCGGGAATGATTTCATAAGTTACAGGGTCATTGTCAGAATAAAAAATGATGCTGTCTGCCGGTTTGACTTTATAGTTCGATTTGATTGGCTGATTATTGACCAGCACCATTCCATTGCTTATGGCAGTCTGAATTTTGTTCCTGGAAGTATTAACTACCCTGTTCAGGATAAATTTATCTATGCGAAGCGGCTCCTGTCCTTTATCTACAACAAGGGTAAGTCTTTCATATAATTCATCAGATACTTGCTCACCAATATTATCTTCATGCATGTTTTCACCAATCTCAACGGCCATAGTAGTATTTTTGCAAAGTTAATGTCTTTGTATCCGAAATGTCACGTCATGAATGAAAGCGTATTTTTCCAGGATTTGGGTAATATGGAATATGGGGAAGCCTGGCAATTTCAGGAGACTTTGCTCCAGAAAAATACCAGCATTAAATCAGCTTTGGCAAAAGGGGAGATAGCTGGCGAAACCGAGCATCACCTGCTGTTTTGCGAACATCCGCCAGTTTTCACGCTAGGCAAAAGCGGGAAGGCGGAACATATTTTGGTGAGTCAGGATGAACTGGCCCGGCGCAATATTGCTTTTTACCCTACAAACAGGGGCGGGGATATTACTTTTCACGGTCCGGAACAAGTTGTGGGGTATCCAATTCTTGACCTTGAACGCTTTTTCACGGATATTGGTAAGTATTTGCGTTGTTTGGAAGATGTTATTATCCTGACATTGGCAGATTATGGTTTGAAAGGTGAACGGAGTCAGGGCGAAACCGGAGTTTGGCTTAATCCGGAGAATAAGCTGAGGGCGAGAAAGATCTGCGCAATGGGGGTCCGGTGTAGCCGATGGGTGACCATGCATGGATTTGCGTTGAATGTCAATACCGATCTTGATTATTTTAACCTCATAATACCTTGTGGCATTCAGGGGAAACAAGTTACTTCCATGCAGCGGGAGTTAGGGACTAAAGTTCCTATGGATGAAGTGAAGACCAGGTTAAAGGTACATTTTGAAACTGTTTTCAATTGTAGGCTTATTTCCCATCAGGCTTGATATAGAACCGGTTTTTTTCTCTAATTCTTTCTCCTTCTCTTAACTCATAACGGAACCAGCCACTGTTATGGAAATTGGATCGGTCTATCAGCAATTGATTTTCCCGGATATGTTTCATTTCAAAAAGCAGTGATTTGTCTTCCCTGAAAACGCGTAAAGTAAACCTGTTTTTAGGTGCATCCGGGAGTGAAATGATGAGGTTGCCTTCTCCATTTGTGTATATTAATGAAGACAGCACAAAAGTGTCATCATTGAGTATGTTTTCCGTTTTTGGCAGAATGGTTATGGTTCTCCAGTTATACTGGCTTAATCCAATTTTTTGATAAACCAGACTTAATCGACTAACAGCAGTATCCGGTTGTTTTTTTATGATTACCTGAACCTCT
>JBDLUZ010000114.1:0-10122 GCA_039805045.1 Bacteroidota bacterium
TCAATTTGTCAGTTATCCCTTATAAAACGCTTCATCAGATGAAAACAAGTTTTGCTTTTGTGAATGATGCTTTCATACCCCATGAAAACGCTGGACTCTCAATTGGCGATCTGGGCATACAGCGTGGCTATGGTATATTCGACTTCCTGCGAATAGATGGAACTAAACCACTTTTTCTGGAAGACCACCTTGACAGATTTTTTCATTCCGCAGCATTTATGCGACTGAATATCAATCATTCCCGAGAAGAAATCAAAGCAATTGTACATACACTGATTGATAGAAATAATCTGCATCATTCGGGATTGAAGCTGCTGTTAACCGGAGGGGATTCGGAGGATGGATATACCGTTTCAAAACCCAGGTTTTCAATCATTCAGCAAAGCCTTACACCTCCACCAGCAGATTTACCTGAAAAAGGAATCAGGATTGTGACAAGAGATTATCAGCGTCAATTACCTGAGGTGAAAACAACGGATTATCTTATGGCCATCTGGCTGCAAGACTGGATGCATGAAATGGGAGGAGAGGAAATTCTCTATCACAACAATGGAAACATCAGAGAGTGCCCAAGATCCAATTTCTTCGTAATCAAAGAAGATGATACATTGGTTACCCCAGCCTCCGATATGCTAAAAGGAATTACCAGAAAAAACATCATTCATCTAGCTGGTGAGCTTGGGATGAAGATAGAAATCAGGAATATCAGTCTTCATGAACTTAAGGATGCAAAGGGAGCCTTCATCTGCAGTTCAACCAAAAGAATCATGCCTGTAAATACCATAGATCGCATAACATACATCCTCCCAGATAGCTTGTCGGTTATGCAAGCTTTGTGGCAAGGATTGTTATCAATGGAACGGTCATCATCTAGCAATCAATGACTTAAAAGCCACTCAATTGATTTCCAACACCAATGCGGTCTTGCCAGGAACTACAAACGAACTGGTAATATCAATAGTCTTACCCGAAAAAATTTCCTTCCCTAATTTATCATTACCGATGATTTCTTTGAAACGTAGCGGGTCTATACTGACTTGTTTTTCGTTTCGATTCATGATAACCATGACTTTTCCCTCACCCAAATACCGAAAATAAACGTAGACATCATTGAAGGGGGCAAAATGCAAAGTTTTACCGGAAATGATTGCCTTGTTGGTTTTCCGCCAGTTCATAAGCGATTTCAAATAGGATTGCATGGACAATTGCTCCGGGGACAATCCATTTGATGTAAAAGCATTGCTCCTGTCTCCTTGCCATCCGCCAGGCATATCTGTTCGTATATATCCATGGTCTCCTAGGTTGGCGGTATTGTTCAAGAGAATTTCCGATCCATAATAAACCTGGGGGATACCGCGCAAGGTTAGCAGGCAGGTAAATGCCATCTGGGTCAATTGCAAGTCATTTCCTAGTTGTGTGTAAACCCGATCCATATCGTGATTATCCGCAAAGACCAATAATTTATTGGGATCGGCATAAACAAAATCATTGGCCAAAGACTCATACAAGATGTTCAGTCCTTTGCCCCACAGTGTTCTGTCTTTCTGACGCAGGGCTTCTAGCAATGCAGATTGTACAGGGAAATCCATACTTGAACCCAGGCATCCAGCATAACCATCATGATTGCGCTTGCCCTTCTGCCAATATGAAGTTATCAAGGGGTTCACACTCCACTCCTCACCCACCAGACTGAATTGGGGATATTCTTTCATGATGCGGCATGCCCAGGCATCAAGCAGAGACTTGACACTGTACCCATAGGTATCCAAGCGAATACCCCCAAGTTGAAGGGTTTCTATCCACCAGATGTTATTTTGAATCATATAAGTTGCCAGCAAGGGATGTTCTCCATTCAGATCTGGCATGGTTTCCACAAACCAGCCACGTGTCATCAAATTTTTATCATATTGAGATGCGTTGGGATCTTGATTGGTTGTCCGAACATGGGTGGTCTGTGTTTTTGATTCTGGAAAATTGAGCCAATTCCGGAAAGGCAGATCCTGCATCCACCAGTGACTGGAACCGATATGGTTCAAAACCGCATCATAGATCAATTTGATTCCTTTATCCCTTGCTTTGGTTGCCAACTCTTTGTATTCTTCCAAAGTTCCAAAACGTGGATCCACCTTATAATGATCAGTAATGGCATAACCATGATAAGAATATGCCGGCATATCATTTTCAACCATAGGTTGTGGCCAAATGGCAGTATATCCCATGTTCTTAAGGTAATCAAGGCTATTGATCATTCCACGGATATCACCTCCATGTCTGGCGCCTTGGATTTTACGGTTGACGGCAGATTCCCTCGAACCTTGTATGACATCATTTGCAGTATCCCCATTGGCAAAACGGTCTGGGGTGATGAGGCAAATCACATCGCTGCTGTTGAACCCTTGTAGCGATTTTGAGAACTGGGATCGGGGCTGCAATTGATATTCAGCCTTTTCTACCGTTTTGCCATCACGTAAAAATGAGATTTGAAACTTACCGGGTTTTGTATTGGCGTCAATAATCAGGTTGATGAACAGGTAGTTCTCTGAATCCCCTTTAATTGTATTTTTCAACTTCACACCCGGGTAGTTGATCAACACGCTGGTGTTGCCTATTCCCTTTGCATTCACCATGATCTGAAGATTGGGATCTTTCATCCCAACCCACCAGTTCATGGGTTCAAGGTGTTTGATTTGTGCTGCAGAACACAGTACCAAAAACGAAGCTACAACTGAAAAAAAGAAATATCTCATGGTCTGCCTGTAATCAATGTGAATAAAGAATAGGGTTCAATGGACTGTCAATCACCTCGCCGACGGTAGCACCCGGACACCAAGTATTCCAGTCATTGATCTGATTGTCATTTTGGGGCTGAGCCAGTTTCATTTCACTATCCATATAAATGGTAGTCATCACTTGCCGCATAGTGGAAGTCTTGTTGGCACCGGCACGGTGAAATACCCAACCTGAGTGGAAACTGATTTCTCCTAATTCAAAGGGTTCAACCACATGTTGGAAGTCAGTTACTTTTAATTTTTGCCTAATAAGTTGCTCACTTTCATCACTTATTGCCAATTCTCTTCCCTCTACAATAACATGACTGCCTGCACTGAATTCAAGGGGCCCCATTTCCAATGGTGTTTCCTGCAGTGGCATCCAAGCTGTTACGGTTTTATCCGATGCCAATGGCCAGTAATATTGATCTGCGTGCCATGGAGTGAATCCACCACCTGGTTCCTTGTATAAAGCCTGGTCATGATACATCCGAACACCTTTTGTTTGGAGGAGTGCAGTGGCAATTCCGGCAATTCTTTTACTGAATATCAATTCACGAATAGCTTCGTCTTCTTTCCAAAGGTTGAAGATTTGGAGGAATGCCATTCCATAGGTATCCCTTTCTTCCAGTGCCCGTTTTTCACCACTTAGTTCATGAACCTTTTGGGTGATGCGATTGGCGAAAAACTCTACTGCTTCCTTATTCAAAACCTGTTTCAGTTTGATGAATCTGTTTTTGTCAAAAAAACTGATTTGATCATTGGTAATGGGATAAGGTTCCTGTAGAAAAGTGCGTATCGAACTTGGGATAGGTGACATACAAATGAATTTGAATGTGAACTTAAGCAAAATGCCCCTCATTTGAGGGGCATTTTGCTTGAAAAGCAGAAAATTATTGCTTCATAATTTTGTAAGTATAGTAACCTGGATTGGTGAGATCCAATGAAATCTTGTATGTACCTGCACCGGGTAATACCAGGTTGGCACCATTGTATTCCAGTGAATTATCGGTGTTGTTATCACCCATGTTAACACCCCAATCGCTATTGGCGCGGAATTTGAATTCTTCGCGACCACCAACGGTAACCGTACCTTCCCATATGCTGTTATTGAGGGTCATGGCCACATCACTACCCCATCCGGTGAATCCACCAATCAGTGACCAGGTAGTTTGTGCAATTGTAAACTTGTTGGTTGAGGTATTGGCATTGATCCTGAAGAAACCTTCTCCCGGAAATTTCAGGTTACCTCCTGATGTGCTCAGGTTTCCGTTTCCACCATCACCAAAATTAGTACCATTCCAGTCAGCTTGCGATGTCAATTTGAATTCATAAGAACCTCCTGGCTTGATGTATACATAACCTTCATGATCACCATCCTTTTTTGCAGATCCAATTTGAGGCGCAGCACCGGGATTCCAACCTTGATAATCACCTGCAACCCAGAGTAAACCTATTTCCTGAACCAAAGTGGCAGTGAATTTTCCAGACTGGAAGTCCATGCGCAACTTATACATTCCTGTTTTATCCGGACCGGGAAAGTTATCAGAAAGATTGAAGCCAAAATCACCGCCTTTACTCAAGCCTGCAGCGTTATTATCTTTTACAGAGTACTTATTGCTCCAGTCACCATTAACCGGAAGGCAAAGATATTGCTGACCACCTTTCATGTAGAATGTCCCCTCATAGGTAACAGAATCAATCCTGTTAAACTGCTGTGAAGGCACAGGTACAGGATTATTCCAGCCACCAGCGGTAGCTGATCCTACCAGGAATAGTTGTTTGGATGTGGGGGGAGTTACTTTAGGAGGAACAACATAAGGCGTATACCTCAGGGCAACTGTGTTGGAAAATTTGCGTTCATTGTTGTTGGCCATGGATGAAATGATCCTGGCTTCCATATTATACAGTTTGTTGTACTGGAAACCGAAACCAAGCGCAATTTCATTTAACTCCTTAGCAGTGAAAGATGCAGCCAGTGTGCCACTCAGGACTTTCTGGGATGCTTTGGAGAAATTCCTGCCAGCCGAATCAATTTCCACAATGTATTTTACGGTCATGGAATCAACGGAATAGTTGGGGTAAGTCCAAGTATAAGACAATACTGTTTTCAACGAATCTGCAGGAGCAGGTGCGATGTTGGCTGAAGATGCAGTAAGAAATGCATTACCTGCTGTGTTGTAAATTGTCAATGGCTCAATCTTTTCACAAGAGGCCATCATCATCATTACAGCCAAAACCATGGAGGATCCTATATTTATCAGCTTTTTCATGTTTGATTATTTTGGTATTAATCCCTATTGTTTGGTAACGGTGAATTTTCCTGTCTGGAAATCAACGCTGATTTTGTACTTGCCTGCAACAGGTCCTACAAAAGCAGGATCAGCATCCTTTTTTTCGAAAGTGCCTCCATTGGCATTGCCTTCCACCATGTGGTATTGTGTACCCCATACACCATTTTCCTGAATGAGCTTATAGGCTCCACCTCCTACGAAATTTGCAACCAACTCATACAGTGTTTCAGACACTTTGGTGAATTTTTGTGATGCATCGAACGGAGAAGGTAATGGATTGTTCCAGCTGGAAGCAACTGCATCACCGATAATCCAAAGGGTTCCTGCAGTTGGAACTGGAACTTTAGGAGGAGGTGCAAATGGTGTAACGTTGAACTTCATAACGTTTGATACAAGACTTGTTGCAGATGCTCCCAAAGAAGCAATGATTCTTACATCAACAGCTGCTGGCGCATTTAATTTGAGCTGCAGGTCACTGAGGATGATGTTAAACTCTTTTTGGGTATAAGAGACGCTCAATTCTTTGCTTATAGAAACGGCCTTTTTGTTGGGACTGTTGAAACTCTTGCCTGCCACATCAATTTCAAGCGTGTAATTGACATCCTGACTGCTTATGCCGGATGCAAAATCATAGTCGGGGTTTGTCCAGCTAAACTTAACAGCAGCATTGTTTTCAGTGACAAATCCGAGTGGAATTGTTCCAGAAACAGAAGCTGATAATACAGGAGCCTTTCCACCCAGAAAGATTTCCCTGTCTTCCTCCTTGCTGCAGGAGGCGAATATGGCCATTGCTGAAATGGCGATCGTCAATTGTTGAAATATCTTTTTCATATAACTCAATTTAGTTGAATGATATTAATAACCTGTATTTTGTTTGATGTTTGGATTAGAAGAAACATCAGCAGAGGGTATAGGGAAAAGATTTCTGAAAGCAGCTACACCGGTTCCACCCCTTACACCACCTTTCCAGGGCCAGAGGTATCCTCCGTCTGTAAATTTGGCATAACGAATCAGGTCTGTTCTGCGATGTCCTTCCCAGTAAAGTTCCCTGGCACGCTCATCTAAAACAAAATCAGGGGTAAGCGCTACAGTAGTGATGTTGCCATTGGCATTGCCATAGGCACGCTGCCTGATGAGGTTGATATAACCAACAGCTGCTGCCTTATCTGCCGCGGAACCAACTCTTGCGGCTGCTTCAGCATAAATCAGGTATTGCTCAGACAACCTGAATATCGGAAAATCAATGTCTACCCAAGTTAAATTGGAACCTACTGTATTATTCTTCTTGACATTTCTGAATTTAGAAACCGCATAACCATCTTTGAAATTAGTCAAGTCGTTGATTTCCATGTTTTGTCCCTGTGTGAAGAACTGTGCTCTTGTATCAGCTGTACCATTGACATCAGGAAACAGTGCAGGAAGGTTTTTGGTGGTGCGCAGACCAAACCATCCACCATCGATTTAAGAATAAACTCACTGGTATTGGTATTGTTATCGGCGCGCATCAGATGTGCATAATTTGGAATCAGGGTGTAACCGGCATCAATTACCTTTTTGGCATAAGTCATGGCATCAGCATAACGTGCAGTACCAGTATAAACACCAGCATTCAGGTAAATTCTGGCAAGAAGAGATTGCGCAGCAGCCTTATCAGCGCGTCCATACTCATTGCCCCTTGCTGCTGGAAGGTCATTTTCGATAGCCTTCAGCTCAGATTCAACGTATGCAAATATTTCAGTGCGTGAAGACTGCTTAGGTGTGAAAGAGCCAAGGGCCTGCTCATCAGTTGCAAAAGGAACGCTACCAAAGAGATCCATCAATACCCAGTATTGATAAGCACGCAGGAAGCGGGCTTCCAACTTGTATTTACGAATAGTTTCCGCATCAGTTCCAGCGATACCTCTCGCAGAGAGGTTAGCATCAGCTGCCTGGCGGATAAAATCATTACAAAGTGTAATCTGATAAAAAGACCTATAGTATAAGCCCGTAAGCATCGGGTTATTGGATGACCAGTTCATGTTGTGGAAATCCTGGATGCCAGGATCACCCCAAGCAACAACGGCTTCATCTGTGCTCAGCTCCTGCGCTTTCCAGAACAGGCGTAAAAAGTCTGCAGTACCTTCATCAAGACCTTGGATATCGCCATTACCGGCCGGACCCTGGTTTCCAGTTGTTGCAAAACTACCATATAACTTGGCAAATGCCTGTTTGTATCCATCAGGGGTTTTATAAACCTGCTCTGAAGTGATGTCGTTCAGTGGAAGTAAATCCAACTGCTTTGAACATGAAACCAGCGCTCCTGAAAAAAGGACTGCTGAGGCCAGTATATTAATGATATTCTTTTTCATATATTATTATTTGTACGATGACAATTAAAAATCGAGGTTAACACCAAAAACAATTGTTCTTGGTCTGGGATAGAAATTATTGTCGATACCGCCATTCATTTCAGGATCAAGTCCATTGTACTTGGTTATAACCAATGCATTTTGGATGTTGGCACTCAATCTAAGATTAGCCTTGTTGCTGAAAACCTGTCCAACATTGTAACCCAGATTGATGTTATCAACCCTCAGAAAAGAGGCATTTTGAATATAATAATCAGAGAGGTAATAATTCGCACCGTTTCCGCTGAAACCGCTGCGTAATACTTCACGTGAACCGTTGTTGATATAACCAATCGGATTGAGTATATTCCTGATTGTACCTGTACTTGAAGCAACGTTGTTATACATGTAGTTTCCGATGTTTGAGCGCGCTACCAGTCCTGCATTCCATTTTCCGAAACTCAGGTTGGTGCTCATACCAAAGAACATGCGCGGGTCGATTCCCTTATATTGGTAAAGGTCTCTTTCATTGATAACGCCATCCCTGTTAAGGTCTGCAAACAGATTATCTATAGGCTTACCGGCCTTGTCGTATACTTGCTTGTAAACAAAGAAAGCTCCCCTGTTGTAACCAACAGAATGAATCATGATGGTATTACCAGTTCCGCCGGAAATTCCACCAAAACGTGCACCTGGATAATTCGGATCATCCGAGATGGTGAGCTTGGTAATTTCGTTCTGATTGAAAGTTGCATTGAGTGAAAGATCCCATACAAGATTCTTTTGTTTGATGGGCTGCAGGTTGAGGGTTAGCTCAACACCTCTATTCTCCATTGAACCAACGTTGGCAACAATCTTGTTGGAAAAATTGGTACCAGCTGGCTGGTTGATTTCATTCAGGAGATCAGAAGTGATACGCTGATAAAGTTCAACTGTACCACTTACCCTACCTCCGAAAAGACCGAAATCAAGAGCGACGTTGCGGGTTTCAGTTTGCTCCCACTTGCGGTTGAAATAGTAGCCACCTGGACGAAACATCTGATAGAAATTATTTCCAAACTGGTATTGAGCAGTTATTGAGCTCAGGTTATAATAAGAGATGTAGTCATAGAATCCAATACCATCCTGCTGACCAGTAACACCATATCCTACACGCAACTTCAGGTCATCAAGAAAGGAAACATCTTTTAGGAAAGATTCTTCGTTGATTTTCCAGGCAACTGCAGCTGAAGGAAACAAACCAAAGCGGTTATCTGCATTGAATTTCGAGGAACCATCCTGTCTTACAGAGCCCGTAATGAGGTATTTATTCAGGATATTCAGGTTTACGCGACCTAACGCTGAAGCCAGTCTATATTGAGGCTTATCGAACTCAAAGTTAGGTGTAGTTACTACTGTGTTATCGAAAGTTCTGTCAGCAAAATTGTAATTGGTAGTCAGGTAATCCTGGTACTCGTAACCTGCAGTAACATCCAACCTTGTTTTGATGGCGTTGATGTCTTTGGCATAATTAAGATAGGCATTGAGGTAAGTATTTTGCCTTTTCTGCCTGTATTCATTGTTTACACCACCATGAAATTGATTATTGGGATCTTTAAACCGCATAAAAGTTGACGCCGCTGATTCCGGAACCACAATTGTTCCCTCACCTGAAGCCACATCAGCACCCACGTTAACAACAGCTTTCAAATCAGGCAGGAAATGGAATTTGTAATCCACGACCAAATTAGCAATATGCCTGACCACATTACTTCTGTCGTCTCGCTGCATCAGGATACCCAGCGGGTTTTTAGGGGATAACGCTTTTAAACCTGTTGAGGAAGCAGGGTCAAGCCATTCCCAATAGCCACCAAAATCACTGCTGCCAGAATAAACTGGTTTGGTAGGATCAAAGCTCACTGCGGAACCTATTGCACCTTCATTGGCGAAGATTGATTCACTCTGAGTTGATTTAAGGTTAAAGTCAAGCTTGAGGTGATTTTTGAAGAAAGTCGGGTTCAAGGTTATACCAGCAGAAGTTCTCTGCAGTTTACCCGTTTTGAGCACACCTTCCTGATCGAGATAACCCAAAGAAATGCGATATGGCAAAGCACCCAGTGAACCCCTGATGCTCCAATTGTTATCTGTTGTAAGCGCTGTCTGGTATATTTGATCCTGCCAGTCTGTTCCTTCAACACCATCGCGGATGTGAATGTCTTTGAGCAGATCCTGCAAAGCAGGGGTACCGTATTGATTCACTACTTCACGTACTTCAGCAGCATTGAGCACATCCACCTTTTTCGCAATTTTGCCTGCAGAAAGCTGGCTGCTGAAATTGATGCTTGGCTTTCCCTTGGCTCCTTTTTTAGTGGAGATCATGATAACACCATTTGAAGCCCTAGAACCATATATTGCAGTAGCAGAGGCATCTTTCAGAATGGTAAAACTTTCAATGTCATTGGGATTTATCAAAGCAAGCGCGTTTGCCTGACCTGATATTCCACCGTTATCCAATGGCATACCGTCTATTACTATCAGAGGATCATTGCTGGCATTGAGCGAAGCACCACCACGAATCCGAATTGTGCTGCCCGCGCCAGGTGCACCGCTGTTGGATGTAATTTGCACACCTGCAACCTTACCCTGGATAAGTTGTTCCGGAGTTGTCAATGCACCCTTTACAAAATCTTTGGAGCCTACAGTGGCAATACTTCCGGTCAGGTCCTTTCTACGTGTTGAACCGTATCCAATTAC
>JBDLUZ010000115.1:0-6487 GCA_039805045.1 Bacteroidota bacterium
ACCTGGCTACAATGCCTCACTTGCTGATGGCCGGTGCAACCGGACAGGGAAAGTCTGTGGGACTAAATGCCATTCTCGTTTCGCTTTTGTACAAAAAACACCCTTCACAACTCAAATTTGTACTGGTAGATCCCAAAAAGGTTGAATTGAGTTTGTATAGGATCATAGAGAAACATTTTCTGGCCAAATTGCCCGGTGATGACGATGCCATCATCACAGATACCAGAAAGGTAGTCAACACCCTCAATGCACTGTGTATTGAAATGGACGAACGCTATGACCTCCTTAAGGATGCCGGCTGCAGGAATATCCGGGAGTACAATGAAAAATTTGCTTCGCGAAGACTGAATCCTCAAAAAGGACATAAATTTTTACCCTTCATTGTGTTGGTTATAGATGAATTTGCTGACCTCATCATGACTGCAGGAAAGGAAATCGAAACGCCGATAGCCCGTCTTGCACAGCTTGCAAGGGCTATTGGTATTCACCTCATTGTTGCTACCCAAAGACCTTCCGTTAATATTATCACGGGAACAATTAAAGCCAATTTCCCTGCAAGGATTGCATTCAAAGTTTCATCTAAGGTAGACAGCCGAACTATCCTCGACATTGGAGGTGCGGAACAGTTGATTGGTAGGGGAGATATGCTTGTGTCTTATCAGGGTGAGGTAACAAGGGTTCAGTGTGTTTTTGTAGATACACCGGAAGTGGAAAAAGTGGCTGAATTTATTGGAGAACAACAGGGCTATCCTTCTGCATTTGAGCTGCCCGAGGTGATTGATGAAAAAGAAATGGAAGACCGGGAGGTAGACTTTCTGAGCCGAGATCCGCTCTTCAGCGAAGCAGCTACATTGATAGTGCAGAATCAAATGGGTTCAACTTCGATGATCCAGCGGCGACTAAAACTTGGCTATAATAGGGCTGGCAGACTGATGGATCAGCTTGAAGCTTCCGGAATTGTTGGTCCGAGTAAAGGCAGCAAGGTTCGTGAAGTGTTATTTAAGTCTGAATATGAGCTAGAGCAGTTTCTAAAATCAATGGAATAATCTTTTCTTTGCATCTATTATAACACAAGCTTTATGATCATCAAGCAGGCTTTATCTTTCATTCTTATCGTATTTGCCTTAAATTCATTTGCGCAGGCTCCAAAAGTTAAGGTGGCCAACGATCCTGAAGCAAAAAAACTCCTTGACGCTGTTAGCGCAAAATTCAAAACGTTCAAAAGTGTAAAAGCAGGGTTTACACTTAAAATCGAGAATGGCTCCGGAAAAGTACAGGGTACCAAGACGGGCACAGTCATGATGAAAGGCGTAAAATACAAAGTGAACATAACCGGACAGGAGATTTTCTGTGACGGTGCAACAATATGGACATATGATGTGTCTGCCAAAGAAGTTCAGGTTACAACCCTTGACAACAGCAGTGGCTCTATTACGCCACAAAAGCTCTTTACCAATTTTTATGACAAGGATTTTCTTTTTCTCCTCGGTAATGATGTTAAAAGAGATGGCAAGACTTTTCAGGTGGTGGAATTAACGCCAATAGACAAAACAAAGCCCTTTTTTAAGGTTGTGCTCGAGATTGATAAAGTCAACAAGGTACTGATGTCTACCAGGGTTTTTGAAAAGAGCGGCAACCGTTATCTCTATGCCATCAATACCATGTCTACCACTACCGTAATTCCTGATGATACATTTTCTTTTTCAACAAAAAAGTATCCCGGAGTTGAAGTGATAGATTTAAGGTGATTTTCAATTACCCCAACGATAGGTTTTAATATCAAACCCTGCCAGGTCAAGAACTCTGTCGGCTACAGTAGCGGCAACTTCCTCAACTGTTTGTGGCATGCTGTAGAATGAAGGTGTGGCTGGACAAATGATCCCACCTGCTAGCGTAATGGTCTCCATATTTCTGATATGTATCAGGTTATAGGGTGTCTCTCTGGCCATGCAAATGAGTTTTCTTCTTTCCTTCAATACAACATCCGCAGCACGCGTAATCAGGTCATTTGAAATGCCTGAAGCAATTCTGCCCAGTGTACCCATAGAACACGGTGCAATAATCATGGTATCAAATTGTCCGGAACCTGATGCAAAGGGGGCATTGAAGTCGTTTTTACTGTATATGGGCAGACCTGTTTCGAGATAAGATTCGTTGCCAAGCTCGGTTTTCCACACAGATTTGGCATTTTCGGTCAGCACAAGTGAAAAATCATGCCACTGATTTTTTATGCTGAGCATTTTATTTATGATCAATGAAGCATAAATTGAGCCGCTGGCGCCAGTTATGGCTAAAACTACTTTTCTCATACACACAATTTGTAGTTTAACAAGCAAATGGGATAAATGTTAGCATTTTTTCAAAAAATAAGCAATTTGAAAGTGCAATTTAAAATTGTTAATTTTTTTTTAATGCTTTCACAATAACAGGATGCCGTGGTGCGTTATTACTACGGTTTTTCATAGGATATTGGATTTAAAACGGGCTGGATTTCTATCCTGGCCCTTTTTTTTTGTTCTTACTTTTTTTAGCATTCGGATAAAAAAAATCCCCACCGATAGGCAGGGAAATTTAAATGGTTATTTTATCAGGATCAGGCTTCAGCCATTTGAGGAATGTGTTCACTCTTGTAGCTTCCTTCATCCAATTTTTTCTTTGTTTCTTCAAAAGCCGTTAAGGTCAGCTGGATGTCTTCATCAGTATGAACTGCAGTTGGAATCAGCCTGTAAATGATATGCCCCTTTGGAATTACCGGGTAAACAACAATTGAACAAAAGATATTGTAGTTCTCACGGAGATCGGTAACCATGGATGTAGCCTCTTCCACACCACCTTTCATATAAACTGGAGTAACCACTGAATCTGTTTTCCCTATGTCAAATCCTTTTTCTTTTAGTCCGTTTTGCAACTTAAGTGCATTTTCCCAGAGTTTCTCTTTGAGCGCAGGTTGCGTTTTCAGCAATTCAAGTCGCTTGAGATTCCCTATAACCAACGGCATTGGAAGTGATTTGGCAAAAATCTGACTGCGGATATTGTACCGGATATAGTCAATAATGCTTTTGGGGCCTGCTATGAATGCACCAATTGATGCCATCGACTTGGCAAAGGTTGAGAAATAGAGGTCTATTTCATCCTGAACACCTTGCTCTTCTCCTGCTCCGGCACCCGTTTTGCCCAATGTGCCAAATCCATGGGCATCATCAACAAGTAGTCTGAATTGATAGCTTTTTTTAAATGCAACAATTTCCTGCAATTTTCCCTGATCTCCAGCCATCCCAAAAACACCCTCAGTAATCAGTAGGATACCACCGGTATTTTGTTTATCAATGAGCGCTGTTGCGCGTTGAAGTTGTTTTTCGCAATCTGCAAGGTCATTGTGTTTGAATACAAACCTATGGCCCTGGTGCAGCCTCAATCCATCGATGATACAGGCATGGCATTCTGAATCGTATACAATTACATCGTGGCGGGAGCAAATTGCATCAATCACGCTGAGAATTCCCTGGTATCCGAAATTGAGCAAAATAGCATCTTCCTTCATTTCAAAAGCAGCCAACTGCCTTTCAAGTTCTTCGTGGTGATTGGTGTTACCGCTCATCATTCTGGCTCCCATGGGAGAGGCCAATCCATACTCGGCTGCCGCATCGGCATCGGTCTTTCTAACCTCCGGATGGTTAGCCAATCCGAGGTAATTATTCAGACTCCACACTATTTTTTCCTTTCCCCTGAAGTTCATCCTGCTTCCAATTTCTCCCTCTAGTTTTGGAAATGCAAAATATCCATGGGCTCTTTCACGGTGTTGACCAAGGGGACCATAATTTTTAATCAGTCTTTCAAAAATGTCTGCCATTGTTGCAAAAATTTAATTTTTGATGTGAGCAAAGTTAATTATTTATGAGCACCTGAGAAAACGCGCTTTCATTTACATGGTCAATGTTTTCAATTTGGTTATGTTGGTTGTCTTTATACCCCTTATTTTTTTGGTACATTTGTGCCATAATCTTTGTTATGCAAAAGCTATTTGTCATTATTTGTTTCTGCTTCTTTTCAGTCGGACAACTGTCTGCACAAAAGGTTCAAAAAACGGCCAATGCCCCAAAACTTGTTGTGGGGGTAATGGTTGATCAGATGCGCTGGGATTTTATTTACAGGTATAAAGCCAAGTATGGTGAAAATGGATTTAAACGGATTTTGAGAGAAGGATTCTCCAATGAGAATGCACATATTCCTTATGCCCAAACAGTCACTGCTGCTGGTCATGCCTGTGTTTATACGGGTTCTGTTCCAGCAGTCAATGGCATCATGGGGAATGAATGGTATGACCGCTCGCTGAAGCGTCAGGTTTACTGTGTAGAGGATGATTCAGTTAAAATTGTAGGAGGGAATCCAAGTAAAGAACCCATGTCTCCCAAAAACCTGATGACGACAACAGTGACTGACGAACTTGAGCTGGCAACAAATTTCAGATCAAAAGTCATTGGTGTGGCTATTAAGGATCGGGGCAGTATTTTACCTGCAGGGCATGCAGGTGATGCCGCCTACTGGTATGATGCAGCCTCGGGTAATTTTGTCTCCAGCACTTGGTACATGTCTTCTCTGATGCCCTGGGCAGATGCGTTTAATAAGCGGAAAGTGGTTGATTCCCTGTATCAGCTAAACTGGAGCCTAAGCCAGCCAATGGATCAATATACCCAAAGTGATGTCAGCCATCCATCCTATGTCAAAAACCCATTCCCACGGAAACTCGATGTCAATACAGGCAAGAGTTACGGAGCAATTGCTTCTACTCCCTGGGGTAATACATTGACGCTTGCCTTTTCAAAGGCAGCTATTGAAGCTGAAGGTATGGGCGCTGATAGTATCCCGGATTTTCTGGCAATAAGCCTTTCATCTCCTGACTATATCGGACATTCATTTGGTCCCAACTCAGTTGAGATTGAAGATACTTACCTGAAGCTCGACAAAGATCTTGGGGCATTTCTGGATTACTTGGATAAAAAAGTAGGTAAAGGCAATTACACATTTTTCCTTACTGCAGATCATGGAGTAGCACACACACCAGCATTCCTGCAAGCGCATCAGATTCCTGCAAAAGGAATGAAAACAAGCAAGAACGCTGAAACCAATACCATGTTGAAGTTCGGACTCAAACGCCTGGTGGAAGCAAATGCCAATTATCAGGTTTACCTTAACCGCAGTCATATTGATTCAGCCGGAGTGGATTTTTCTGCTGTGAAAAAGTATTTCATTCAGGAACTCATGAAAGAATCTGATGTGCAGTTTGCTTTTGACAATGAAACTATCAATGCTGTTAACATGCCTGCAGAGTTCAAAGAAATGTTCCAGAAAGGATTTAACCACAAACTGGCTGGCGATGTGCAGGTGGTTTATAAGCCAGGTTATTTTTTCGGGTCTACTCCGATGGGAACAACCCATGGCTCCATGTATCCCTACGACTCTCATATTCCGCTTTTGTGGATGGGATGGGGCATAAAAAATGGTATTTCGCACCGAAAAGTATACATGAGTGATATTGCAGGCACTGTTGCAGCGTTGCTTAAAATTCAGATGCCAAGCGGTAATGTGGGCAATATAATTGAAGAAGTCATTAAATAGGTAATATGCAACAGTACCTTGATCTGGTTAAGCATATCATGGAAAGCGGGACTGACAAAAGCGACAGAACCGGAACTGGCACGCGGAGCGTTTTTGGATATCAAATGCGCTTTAATCTTGCTGAAGGCTTTCCGATGGTGACAACCAAAAAGCTTCACCTGAAAAGTATCATTCATGAATTGTTGTGGTTTCTGAAAGGCGAAACAAACATTCGTTACCTCAGGGAAAACGGGGTGCGTATCTGGGATGAGTGGGCCGATGAGCAAGGTGAACTCGGACCAGTTTACGGTAAACAATGGAGATCTTGGACCGGAGCGGATGGATCGGTACACGACCAGATTACAGATCTTATTCAACAAATCAACAAAACACCAGACAGCCGCAGACTCATTGTAAGTGCTTGGAATGTTGGAGAATTGTCGCAAATGGCTCTGATGCCATGTCATACCCTTTTCCAGTTTTATGTGGCAGATGGTAAGCTGTCTTGTCAGCTTTATCAGCGTTCAGCAGATGTATTTCTGGGCGTTCCATTCAATATTGCTTCCTATGCATTACTGACAATGATGGTTGCACAGGTTTGCGACCTCCGTCCCGGTGATTTTGTACATACTTTCGGAGATGTACACCTGTATAACAATCACTTTGATCAGGCGCGGCTTCAACTTACCCGTCAGCCATATGCATTGCCTACAATGCGCATCAACCCCGACGTAAAAGATATTTTCGGATTCAGTTATGGTGATTTTACGCTTGATGGGTACCACTCTCATGAAGCCATTAAAGCCCCTGTGGCAGTATAAACAAATATTATGCAAGTTTCACTCGTTGTTGCAGCCGGAGAAGACAATGCCATTGGCGCCGACAACAGGCT
>JBDLUZ010000116.1:0-6337 GCA_039805045.1 Bacteroidota bacterium
TGAAAAAATACAACAGTCCCGCTAAGTTTGGATTGGCGATGGACATGTTCTTTTTACCCAGAATTATTGAAACGCTGATTAGCTATCCATTTTCACCTCTGACAAGGGCTATGGTCAAGCGTTTTCTCCAATCAAATATAGACCAGCCCAAACACGCTCGTTAAGCGTGAATTTAACTCTTGCTACTCGTGCCTTGTGCCCAACCTTCGGTTGGCAAGCTCGTCCCTTCTCCCTCGTGCCTTGTGCCTAGTGCCCAACCTTCGGTTGGCAGGCTCGTCCCTTCTCCCTTTTCCCTTCTCCCTTACCCCCCAATCACCCCCATCTCTTTCCCAATTTTCACAAAAGCTGCAATTGCTTTATCAAGATGTTCCCTTTCATGGGCTGCGCTGAGTTGAACACGAATCCTGGCCTTGCCTTTGGCAACCACAGGGAAAAAGAATCCGATCACATAAATACCCTCTTCCAATAATTTGGCGGCCATCTCTTGTGCCACAGTGGCTTCGTATAACATGATGGGAACGATGGGATGAACACCTGGTTTAATGTCGAACCCGGCTTTGGTCATTTCATTTCTGAAATACATGGTGTTTTCCTCAAGCTTGTCCCTCAGTGAGGTTGTTTCACTCAAAAGATCAAGTACGGCGATAGATCCACCAACAATGCTGGGGGCCAATGTATTGGAAAACAAGTAAGGCCTGCTGCGCTGGCGCAGCATTTCAATGATTTCTTTTCTTCCGCTGGTAAATCCGCCAGAAGCACCGCCCAGGGCTTTGCCTAGCGTACCGGTGATGATATCGATCTTGCCCACCACACCGCAATGTTCATGGGTGCCGCGACCTGTCTTGCCCAGGAAGCCCGAAGAGTGACATTCATCAATCATGATGGCGGCATCGTATTGTTCTGCCAGGGTAACAATCTTGTCGAGCTGGGCGATGGTGCCATCCATGCTGAATGATCCGTCAGTAACGATGATCCTGTTGCGCAGGTGAGCAGCTGCTTTCAATTGCTCTTCCAGGTCTGCCATATCGTTGTGCTTGTAGCGGAAACGCTGTGCCTTGCACAAACGAACGCCATCGATGATGGACGCATGGTTTAATTCATCAGAGATGATGGCATCTTGTTCATGGAACAGGGGTTCAAAGACACCACCATTTGCATCAAAGGCAGCAGCATAAAGGATGGTATCTTCTGTTCCAAGAAAGGCGGAAATCTTTTGTTCCAACTCCTTGTGAATATCCTGGGTGCCGCAAATAAAACGAACTGAACTCAATCCGTAGCCGCGTTCGTCAATGTATTTTTTTGCTGCGTCGATGATTTTTGGATGGGATGATAGTCCGAGGTAATTGTTGGCACAAAGGTTGATTACTTCTTTTCCGCCAACCATGATGACAGGTCCTTGCGGACTTTCAATGATCCTTTCTTTTTTGAATAGTCCTGCTTTTCGGATTTCCTCCAGTTCTTCCTGTATTCTGCCAGTGAGCGATTCATTCATGCCCGGTTATTTAAATTTTTGACAATAGGAGCTTATCATTCAGCTATTTTGGTTGAATGACATTCTGGGCAAAATTACTTAAAATCGTTCCAAATAGACTGTTTATCCATTCAGTCGATTTTTCCAAAAAAGGTGTAACAAAAAATGGCTTTATCCGTTATAATAGCAATATGAGAAAAAACAGGATATCATTATCAGCTGTGCTTGCATTGGCAGTTGCCATCCTCTTCTGTGTTTTCAGCCAACAGCAACTAATCAAAAACACCTTCACGACAGCCGTCTGGAAAGTGTCTGAGACCGAAACTAAATCAGTCAGTATCATTGCCGCTGGTAAGCCTATTTGGCATATCATTCCGCGATTATTGCTGACTGGCAGGTAATTTTTACTGCTGTGTAACTTTTTACCATCGAACTTCGTATAGTTGTAGTTACCAATTCAACCAAAGCTGCATGACAGAAAGGGAATATAACAAGTGTGTTGATGAATATGCTGACGGGGTATACAGGTTCATCCTTAAAAACCTTCAGCATGAGGAAGATGCGCGCGATATTGTGCAGTCTGCTTTTGAAAAGATGTGGATCAACAGGGAAAAGGTAGTACAGGCAACGGGAAAATCTTATCTTTTTACTATTGCCTATCACCAGATGATTGACCACATCAGGAAAAGCAAGCGCGTTCAGTTGCAGGATGATTTTTCTCAGGATATGCGCGAAGAAAGGGTTGTTTCACCGGGATCAAAAAGAGAACTGGAAGCGGCCCTTCAAAGACTTACCCCACTGCAAAAATCACTTATACTTTTGAAAGATTATGAAGGATATTCCTATGATGAAATTGGAAAAATAACCGCCCTCAATGCGAGTCAGGTCAAGGTATACCTCCATCGTGCCAGGATCTTACTGAGGGACATTGTTGGAAGTCCTGAAAATATTTTATAACCATGATTGATTTTAAAAATTACGAAGAATGGTTTCTTTTGTATGCAGACAATGAGTTGTCTGCATCAGAAAAGGAGTCTGTCATGGCTTTTATTAATCTGCATCCGGAACTGCATCCTGAAATGGAACGGTTGTTATCACTCAAATATCAACCTGATCTGCAGGTATCATTTTCTGATAAAACTGTCCTTTTCAGGGTTGAGGAAGATGAAGCAGCGGCATTCACTTTCAGTCCTGACCCTAACATAGTTTACCCGAATAAATCCTCGCTTTACAGGAATGTACCGGTAAAACGGATAGGCTGGATGAAACCTCTGTCAGTTGCGGCTTCCTTATTGTTCCTGACTGGCTTGATGTGGTGGATTATGCAAATGAATGGGGATGTGGAGCAAGTAAGCGGTTATTCACAGGCTATTGCTGCAACAGTACCCATACCTGCTGAAAAGCCTGTAACGGAAAGCAAAGTGCAAGTTGATCACAATAGGCATATTTTAGCAAACCAAAACACCCGTAAGGCAGGTAAATACGTACATGCAGACAGTCCACAAGAGTTTGTTCAGGTATCCTCCGGTAGCCAGGAAATTGGAGGCTCAATTCATTTGGCTGAACCTGTGATTAGCCTTTCATCAGAGCAGCCGTCAGTTTCCGTTCAGTCGAATCTGTCTCCTGATTTACTTGAGGCTGCCAGATTAAGGTTGTCTTCACCCATTCAGGCTGAAACTTTTCAGGCAGTGTTACCCGAAGCAGCAATAAATCCGGTGAATACAGCACTGTTGATAGAAGATGCTGTAAAAGATGAGGAACAAAATATTTTCAGGGGTATTATCAGAAGAATAAACAGGGTTATTAACGATGAAACTGAAGTGCCTGATCGTAAATTTATTCAGGTTGCCAACTTTCAGATACCTGTTAAACATTAAACTTACATTCAACAATTAAATAAACAGTATGAAAATTTCTGTATTGGGATTCTTATCCCTCATTGCAACAACTGCTGCAACTGCTCAGCAGGATACTACAGGTGTGAAAAAAGGTACCGATATCATCAAAATCGGGAACATGACAGTTATGAAAACCCCTGCCGATACTACAAAGCCAGGTGATTCAACAAAGGCTGCGCAAGACACCATCAAAATTGGTCCTGATCTGGTAGTCATTGGAAAAGGCATTTCTGAGGGATTGGAAAAGATAGGTAAAGCAATTGGTGAAGTTGATTTCAGTAAGCTAGGTGAAATCAAAAAGGAAATCCTAAAAAAGAAAAAACCCAAGAAAGTTTCTACCAACTGGTTTGTATATGATATCGGATTTGCTGGCTACAATGACATTACCAACTACAATACACCCGATGCCCAAAATTTCCTGAGGAATCAGACGAACGGTGTTCCGGCAGGTGAAAGTGATTATGCATTGAGGACTACACGACTCTCCAATTTCAACCTCTGGTTTTTCATGCAGCGGGTGAGTCTAATTGCCAGCGTTCTCAACATCAAATACGGTTTTGGCATTGAAAGCAATAATTATTTCTACAAAACAGGGATAACCTATGTTGATGGAGCTGATGTTTATACTACCAGAAGTTCGCAAACATTTTCGAAAAATAAATTGGTGGCCAATTATTTAACTGTTCCGCTCATGCTGAACCTGAATACCAATCCTGCACGTGGTAAAAGAGGTTTCCAGGTTTCTGCTGGCGTCAGCGCTGGTTACCTTTCCGGTGCCCGTCAAAAACAGAAAAGCAGTGCAGGCACAGACAAAAACAAATCGAATTTCAATCTTCAGCCATTCAAACTGGCTTATGTGGGAGAGCTCGGACTCGGTCCGGTTAAGCTTTATGGTTCAATCGCCACTACCACCCTTCATAAAAATGCATTGGAGCAGATGCCTTACACTGTTGGCATCAGGTTCAGCAATTGATTATTACCGATTCCGTTGGGCAGGTATATGCCTGCTTAACGGAATTTTTCTGTCATCTGCATGATTCTTGCAATAGGGTCTTGGGTATAGCTGTGGAACTTGGTATCATCAATGCTGAATGGCTTAAAACTCAGGAGGGAACGCAGAAATCTTGCAAATGATACCTGTAAACCGGTTCCCATCTCAGGAATCGTGATTCTTTCTCCCAATCCATAATGTGCTGCTATATCCGGGAAATTGAGACCTGCTCTTTTCAGTGAACCAATCACCGATCCCCAGTAGCGCCCGTTGATTTCCAATATGTAAATCTGCTTTGTTTTGTAATCCCTTCTGATGTCTATATTGGCAATGCCATGCCAGTTGAATCTTGACATAACCTTGCTGACTTCGGTGATGACATTTTCATCCGGACCGAATTTGATGGTGTCGTGCGGACTGAAGTTCACGCCATACCGAACTGGAGATTCCTGAATAGAATGACAGATAACTTTACCTTGTTCGCAAAGTACATTACAGTTTATATCTGATCCTACAATGAATTGCTGAAGGATGTATTCCTGTTGATACAGGTTGTTTTTGGTGAAATGATCCAGTAATGGCTGAAGTGTAGTGAATTTTTTTATTCCCCATCCGAAACTGCTCCGTGTGGGTTTCAGCAATACAGGAAATCCTGTAGCACCTGTAAAATCGAGGATGTCCTGCTTTGTGCTGATAGGAGTATGAATGGGAACCGGAACGCCAATTGTTTTCAATTCAGCAGCAAGGGCATTTTTGTTGATGGCGATGCTGAAGTCGTATGCCGGCGTTACCCACTGGCAGCTACAGTATTTTTCCAGTTCAGCTTTATATGTTTCGATAAAGGAAACTTCAGCTTCACCTACGGGCATCAGAAAATCAATTTTCCTTGATAAGATAACCTTTACTACATCTTCCAGCTTCCAGTTTTCACCTGAAACAAGCTGATAGCTAGCTGTGAGTCTAGAGTGTTTTGCCGCATTTTTGATGTTGTTTGAAAGAAAGTGAACAGCAAATGCGGTGTCTTTAAGGCAATAGAGAATGTTCAGTGATAATTTAGAAGAGCTACCGAACAGCAGGATGTTTCTTTTCATGGTTTATTTCTCCTCAGAAAAAACGCTTCAGCCTCGATTTTAGTATATCCCTGCCATAGTGAACTTGCTCCGTGAAATGTTTGAGTATATCTGTAATGTCCATTCCTACTTCTCTTTTCATCAGCATATACCAATAAAAAAGGCTGATGACTGCCATGACAATATTGCCCCAGGCCGCTCCATAAAGTCCGATCTGCGTATAACAAACATACAACACAATGACACGCAGCACAAAACTGATGACAGTCATTTTGAAATGCAATATGGATTTGCCGATGCTAATTAGTGTTTGACCGGATTGCAATTGCAGAATAATGAGCAATATCCTGAAAATATAGAGTTGTACAATCGGAACTGCATCCAGGTATGTTTCTCCGGCTAGGATAAGCACAATCCATTTGGCAAACACCACCATGATTAGCACAGCCGGTGTCATTACCACATACAATGAAGCAATCATTTTTTCCAGGTACCATTTGGCACGTCCGGTACCTTCTGCTTCTACTGCTTTGGTCATTTTTGGGAAAAGCACTTCTGCTGCCGCAAACAGCGGTATTTCCACAACACCGATGATGCGCGCAGCGATACCATAGTGAGCAGCAATGGTCGGACTCAGGTATTTGGCGGTGAGCATCTGATCGAAATTACTCGATAAGTTTCCGATCAGGTTTCCGCCCCAGATATATTTGCCAAATGAAACCAGTTTCCCCATCCATAGTTTGGTTGCACCAAACCTGAAACTGAGTGATTTGTAGTCTAGTGCAAACATCACCAATGCAGCTGCAAGACTTCCTATCCCATAGTGCAATACAACCTGGTTGAGGTTCATTTTTATATTCCCTGCAAAGTAGAAACCTGTTGCCAGGAAGAAATAAATGTATTTGGT
>JBDLUZ010000117.1:0-6288 GCA_039805045.1 Bacteroidota bacterium
CCTGAATCCTGTCATGTTCCTGAGGGTGTCTGAATTACAGGTGGGTAGTCCGGATAACGCCTTCATCGGCTTTGATGCCAAGGCCAATTTGGGTAAAAGGGTGCAGTTATACGGACAGGTTATGCTGGATGAGTTTTTTACAACTTATATCAGACAGAAAGACAATTGGTGGGGTAACAAATGGGCCCTGCAGGGAGGATTGAAATACATTGATGTGCTGGGTGTGAAAAATTTGGATCTCCAACTGGAAACCAACTGGATCAGGCCTTTCACCTATTCTCATACAGATACACTCGCCAATTACACCCATTATAATCAGCCAATTACCCATCCTTCCGGCTCCAATATTAGGGAAGGTATAGCAATTCTTACTTGTCAGCCTGCACCCCGCTGGTACCTGCAGGCCAAAGGTATTTTCTGGCTTTCTGGCACAGAACCTTTGGGTAGAAATTATGGTAATAATATCTTCAAACCCAGTGATACCCGTTCCATAGAGGAACGTGTGTATTATGGGGTACCTGATTCCCGCAAAAACTTGCATACCAGCTTCTGGGCTGCATACGAATGGAAGGAGAATCTTTTTCTGGAAGGGACTGTAACTTACAGGAAAATAGAAGGCATGGCTCGGAATGTGCAGGTTTCTGCTGGGTTACGCTGGAATATCCACAGGCAAGAGCACGATTATTGATTTACCGGCCCAGCCCGCCCCCTTCAAAATGTAGTGAGAAAAGGATCATCCTGCTGTTCATCTTGTCTATTACGCTGGAATAACGCAGGCTTTCGTCACGGCTGTGCACGTTAGACAATCCATAGCTGAACTTTATTTCCGGGGAAAGGATGAAATAGGGGAAGAAGAATTGGAATCCGATTCCGCCTTCAACACCGTAATCCGATTTTTTCACTTTAACGATATTGTCTGCATTTCGAGCCCCAGAATTGCTTGCCAGGTCGAAATCATATTTCATACCAGCCAGTGTGTATACCCTGAAGTTGTTGATGCGGTCGCTTTTCAACCTTATCTGAAGCGGGAAACTCATCACAATGGATTCCACGTTTTGGTCGATGTTTTGGTCGATGATTGAAGCGGTAGTCTGACCCGGCAGTTTTTCTGTATAGCCGAATTTCTTTTCGCTGAAAATCAGGTTAAGGGGATAGAAACGAAAATCGATGTGTTTTGAAGCCTGCCAGTTGGCCATGATGCCCAGGTGAATCCTGCCGCTGTTTTTGGATTCCACCCGGTAGATGGTGTCTTGTGTTAGGAAGGTAGGGTGGTGGGATATGTTGTAATTGGAGCGGTTATAACCCAGGATGATACCAAAGTAATAGTTTTTCTCGTCGTGATCAGGCAGATTGAGGTCTACCAGTTGTGCACGGGTCTGCATGCTGAAAGCCAGCAGGAGCAGCATAAGTGTTATTTTGTACCTGTATATATGCTGCATATTCCGAAGCTTAGTCTTTTGCATGAGGTATTGTGGAAGCCTGTGGTGTCGAGCACCCGCAGGAAGTCTTTTCCTTCTGGAAATTTTTGGACTGAATCGTTCAGGTACTGGTAGGCGTTGCGGCTTTTGGAAAAAATCCTACCGATGCCCGGTGTAATAAAATTCATGTACAGGTTATAGAGTTGCTGAATACCCGGCAGCGAAGGACGTGAAAATTCCAGTACCACCAGTTTGCCGCCCGGTTTCAGGACTCTGTTGATTTCTTTCAGACCATTTTCCAGGTTTTGAAAGTTCCGCACACCAAAGGAAACTGTGACAGCATCAAAGGATTGATTGCTGAATTGAATCGCTTCACTGTCGCCTGTCTGCAATTCGATGGTGTTTGCTAAACCTGCAGTTGCAATTTTTTTCCTGCCGAAGTCGAGCATGCCTTCGGAAATATCGATGCCGATAATTTTTTCCGGTTGCAGCACTTTGGTAGCCAACAATGCCACATCAGCAGTGCCTGTGGCCACGTCCAGCATCATTTTCGGATTGTCTTTTTTCAGCATCCGCAGTGCTTTTTTCCGCCAGCTGACGTCAATGCCGGCCGACAGGAAACGGTTCAAGAAATCGTATTGCGGAGCGATATCATTGAACATGCTCGCGACCTGTTCTTTTTTCGGTAAATTTGAAGCCAGGTCCGGCACGATTGTATCATGTGCAAATTTTCCCATCAACGCAAAAGTAATCAAAATCGATGGGAGGGTTCTTAAAGGATTTGTAAATATCATTCATGGTCATACACAAAGCTTCATACATCATCAGTAGTCCCGATGCCGCATCCTGTCCCAAACCTGATCGTCCTGAATACGCATTCATCGGACGAAGCAATGTAGGGAAATCATCACTCATCAACATGCTAACCGGTGTTAGGAACTTAGCCAAGACATCTTCAACACCGGGTAAGACACAGCTTATCAATCATTTTAACATTGAAAGCAGGTCTGGAGAGAAGACGCCCTTACTCAACTGGTTTCTGGTTGATTTGCCAGGTTATGGGTTTGCCAAAGTATCTGCTTCTAAACGTAAGCAGTGGGAGAAAATGATTGAGGGATACCTACGTACCCGTGAAAACCTGGTCAACATTTTTGTGCTCGTGGATGCCAGACACAAGCCACAGCAGCTTGATCTGGATTTTGTGAATAAACTTGGTGAATGGCAGGTTCCGTTTGCTGTTGTATTTACCAAGGCGGACAAGGAAACCCAGAAACTTGTCAGTTCCCATGTTAAGGCATTCACTGATGCCATGCAGTTGCGATGGGAGGCACTTCCACCGGTTTTTGTGACCAGTGCTGAAAAATTTACGGGTAAAGCTGCACTCATCCGATTCATAGACGAGCTCAATCAAGTAAGCAAAGATAACATCAAGGCGCCACAATGATAATCCCCGCAAGGATACCCCGTTGGTTTGATGGCTTCTACCCCCGCCGGATCTGGCGTATGCCTGATGCGAGCAGAAGTCTTTACCTGACCTTTGATGACGGTCCGCACCCAGACATCACAACTGCTGTACTGGATATGCTATTGAGGTATCAGGCCAAGGCTACTTTTTTTTGTATTGGAGACCGCGTTGCCAGGTATCGCTTTCTTTACGAAAGAATACTTGAAGAGGGACATGCAGTAGGCAACCATACCTACAGACATTTACATGGCAGAAAAAATGCAGATCGAGATTATTTGAATGATATAAGAGAAGCAGCATCATGCATGGATACTCAGCTATTCAGGCCACCTTATGGCAGATTGCGGGCAGCTCAGCAAAAGGCTGTAGAAGGTATGGGTATGTCAACTGTGATGTGGACCATACTCAGCGGCGATTATGATTTAACAATGAAAAAAGAGGAGTGTGCTGCACGCGTTTTGCGGAAAATTTGTGCAGGAGATATTTTTTTATTTCATGATTCAGAGAAGGCCGCACCGAGGATGTTTCATGCGTTGGAATGCTTGCTGGACAAGGGTTTGAGGGAAGGCTATAGCTTTGATGCAATTCGCTTTCAGGACCTTAGGATTTAAAAAAGTAGGGCCTGGGTGAAAACCCTGGCCCGTTTTTAATCCGTACCCTATGAAAACTGTTCGAAAGGTACATGTTTTTTTATTGAAATTTGCAAATTTTTAAGGTTAAAATATGATAGATACGCACAGTCATTTGTATCTGGAGGAATTCAGAGACGACAGACAGGGAATGTTTAACCGAGCCAAAGAGGCTGGAGTTACACGCGTTTATTTACCCGCCATCAACAGTGAAAGCCACGAGGCGATGATGGAGACAGCTGCGGTTTCTGAGGGGTTTTGTATTCCTATGATGGGATTGCATCCCTGTTACGTAGAAGCAAATTATACAGCAGAATTGGAGCGCGTAGAGCACTGGCTTAAGCATGAAAAATTTGCTGCTATTGGTGAGGTAGGATTGGATTTTTACCATTCTGTTGAGTTTAGGGAGCAACAAGTGGAGGTCTTTAAGTATCAGATTAAGCTGGCTTTAGCGTATGACCTACCTATTGTGATACATTCCCGCAGTTCATTGGATGAGTGCATTAAGATGATTGCTGAGCATGGAAATGGCAAGGTGAAGGGCATTTTTCATTGTTATGGAGGTGATGAGCGCCAAGCGAGGAAGATCATTGAGCTTGGGTTTATGCTTGGCATTGGGGGGGTGGTTACTTACAAGAATGCGGGACTCGCCACACTGGTAGCCGAGCTGCCGCTGGAGTCGATGGTATTGGAAACTGATGCACCCTATCTTACACCCGTGCCTTTTCGAGGCAAACGCAATGAAACTGCTTATATCCGCTACGTGGCAGAGAAGATAGCCATCTTGAAAGACATTGATTTTAAGGAAGTAGATGAAATAACCACGCAAAATGCCAAAAAAATCTTCCGCTTCTGATTGAATAAGATTATTTTTGCACTCCTTCAAAAGGAGACTTGTCCGAGTGGTTGAAGGAGCACGCCTGGAAAGTGTGTATACCTCTAAAGGGTATCGAGGGTTCGAATCCCTCAGTCTCCGCAAAATAAAAAAGCCGGCATTTCATGTGCCGGCTTTTTCTATTCGATTAATCCAATCATTGGTTGTTGTTGTTCAGGAAATTCACTGTATTCAACAACGTGGAAACTACTGCCAGTTGTGATACCAGGAAATCGTGGCCAACACCAGGAAAAGTAACAAGGGTATTCTTTACTCCTTTGATATTCAAAGCTGCAGCGAGTGAGCTGGATTGTGTAAAGGGTACTACCACGTCTGTTGTGCCATGGAAAATCAGGGTGGGTGGACTTTGTGGCGTGATGTGGGTAATAGGACTGGCAGCAGCATAGTTTGCAGCATTGCTGGATGGCGTACCTCCCAACAACACAGCAAGTCTCAAAGCTGTATTGGGGTCAACTGCAGTGAAATAGGCCATCAATTCAGCAAAATTGGCTACGCCTGAAATATTAACCACAGACTTGAATTTTACGGGTGTCTTGTTGGTGTATGCAGCTAACATAGCTAGCTGTCCGCCTGCACTTTGTCCGAGTATGGCCGACTTATCTGTATTGCAGGCATAAGCACTTCGATTGTTGTAAATAAACTGAATCGCTGCTTTTACATCAGTTTCCTGAGTGGGAAATATGTTGCCTCCAGTATTGTTGGCAAGACGGTAGTTGATGTTAAAAATCGCATAATCAGGCAGGTATTTCTGCAGAGAATCTACCACAAATTGTAGGTCTTTCTTGTCGCCTGAATTCCAAGATCCGCCATGTACTACAGCGAGCACTTTGGTGCTGGTAACCGAACGGCCTGCAGGCAGGTAGATGTCCATCTTCTGCAAGCTGTCTATGCCATAAGCTACATTAAGCATTTTTTTGGCTACTCCGGGGTTGTCGGTCATCTCACCGCCATCCTTTTTACAGGAAACGATTAAAATAGCCGTAAGGAAAACAAAGGCGAGGGGAGCGAAAATTCTATTCATGGTAGATGTTGTAGTTGGCGTATTGCGCAAAGGTACTTTTTTAATCTTTTTTAAGTTCCTTCAAGAAAATATCCTTGTACTCCACTTTCATCTTGGGCATCACATGTACCTGCAGTCCAATTAATCCCTCCAACTTCCTTTTGGTTGGGTCTTCATCAGTGGTTTCACTCATGAGCACACCGTTGATGTAATGTTTCATGTTGTTGCCGCTGGCAATGATGTGGATGGTATTCCAGTCGTCTATGCGGATCTGCTCTTTGAGTTTATCAGAATCACCTACACTGCCGTTGATGGTTGGTTTTTGTCCGGTCTGCAAGGTTGCTTGTTGTCCCCGCATCGCCAGAAATCCCCTGCCTCTTTCCTCATAGTTTTGTCCGGTATACCTGTTGGCCCCGTCTATATCCGCCTGATAACCTTTTAATCCGTAGGGTACATTTTCAACGGGTTCACTGCGGTATTGCACGCCGCTGTTGCCTTCCGGACTGATCCGGTAGGTGGCCATGAATTCGAAGTTCTCAGGTACCTTGCCTTTGTAGATGAGGAAGGTATTTGTTTTGAGTTGTTTTTCTGGACTCACTTCTCCTATAAAACTTCCGTTTTCGATTCGCCAATGTGCAGTATCGGCAATCCAATTTTTCATGGTTTTGCCGTCGAAGATGCGCTTGAATCCGGTTTTCCGGTCTTGTGCGGAAGCAAATACTGAAAGAACGAGCAGCATAGACATAATGAGGTTAAGCCGGATGTAACAATATTTCATGTTTTCTTATTTTGGGGTTACTGACAGGATTTCCAACTGCGACTGGCAGCGGAATCAAGTACGGCCTGACACACTTTCTGGGTTTCCAGGGCTTCCCTGAAAG
>JBDLUZ010000118.1:0-9749 GCA_039805045.1 Bacteroidota bacterium
GTTGGGGATGTGGACAGTGTAAATGCAAAAATGCTCAGTAACCTGCTTGATCAGGACCTGAGCGTAGTGATTGCGCCAATAACGCAGGATGCATCCGGACAATTACTCAACACCAACGCAGATACCATAGCACAGGAGCTTGCCAAGGCACTTGCCCGGCATTACGAAACCACCCTAATTTATTCCTTTGAAAAGAAAGGAGTTTTGCGGGATATCAATGATGAGAACAGTGCTATACCTGTTATAACCCGAGAAATATTTGAACAGCTTAAAGCGGAAGATGCCATCTTTGCAGGGATGATTCCAAAACTGGAGAATGCCCTTAAGGCGGTTGAAACGGGAGTCAGGAAAGTAATCATCGGTGATGCCATGGACCTCCATGAACTGATAACAGGAAAGAACGGAACTGCCATATGCTGACATAGAAAAAACAAAACTCATGTCAACAGAAATACCTTCATTACAACGTGCGCTGGGATTACTTGAAAGTCTCATTGCTACGCCATCCTTTAGCCGAGACGAAGCGGCTACAGCAGCATTAATTGAAAAACACCTAGAAAATAGTGGCATCAGCCCATACAGGCTGATGAACAACGTTTACGCCTTTAACAAGGATTTTAATCCGGCATTACCCAGCATCCTCCTCAATTCCCATCATGACACGGTGAAACCTGTCAAGGGATACACCACCGATCCTTTCACACCAACACTTGCAGACGGTAAACTCATCGGACTTGGCAGCAATGATGCTGGCGGTCCGCTTGTTGCCCTGATTGAAACATTCATACATTTTTATCCCAAAACCGATCTCCCAGTCAATTTCATCTTGGCCGCAACAGCTGAGGAGGAGATATCCGGGAAAAACGGGATTGAACTGCTTTTGCAGGACACTGAATTTCTGAGCAAACTCCAGGGTTCAGCCATCATGGGTGCCCTGGTTGGTGAGCCAACACAAATGGAAATGGCCGTAGCGGAGAGAGGCTTATTGGTGATTGATGGAGTCGCAACTGGAAAAGCGGGTCATGCAGCAAGGGAGGAAGGTGATAATGCCATTACCATTGCCCTTCAGGATATTTTCAATATCCATGAAACACATTTTGATAAGGTCTCAACACTTATTGGTAAAACCACTGCCAAGGTTACTGTTATTGAAACAGAAAACAAGGCACATAATGTTGTTCCAGCGCATTGCAGATTTATAGTAGACGTCAGGGTCAATGAACTATACAATTTTGAAGAGATCATGGGCATATTGAGGAGTAAAGTGCGGAGTGAGCTTATTAGCCGAAGTTTCAGGTTAAAATCCTCCATTATACCGCTTGAACACCCTCTGGTTAAGGCAGGGCATGCCATGGGATTACCACATTATGGCTCACCCACCACAAGTGATAAGGCACTAATGCCCTTTCCTGCGTTAAAAATTGGTCCGGGTGATTCTGCAAGAAGCCATACCGCCAATGAATATATCTACCTTCGCGAGCTGGAAGATGGCATCAATAAATACATTCAGCTACTTAACATCACCCTTTCATCCTTGAAATCATGAAACTCTGGAGTAAAGAAAAAACATCCACTACGGCTCAGATAGAACAGTTTACTGTGGGCAGAGACCGTGAGTTCGACCTTCTGATGGCCAGTTTTGATGTCCAGGGCTCAATTGCGCATGTTACCATGCTGGGAGAACAGGGCCTGATGTCTCCCGAAAATGCTGCGGAAGCGGTAGCCGGGCTCCACACCATCCTGCAGGAGATCAACAAGGGTGATTTTTCGATTGATGATAGCGCAGAAGATATCCATTCACAAATCGAATTTATGCTCACCAAACGCATAGGTGAAGCCGGAAAGATGATTCATACCGGGAGGAGCAGGAATGACCAGGTTGCTCTGGATATCAAATTATTCCTTCGTTCTGCCATCGCGGGGGTTAAAGCAGACATGAATGATTTGTTTGACCTCCTGATCAATAAAAGCAATGCACACCGGGATACCCTGATTCCTGGCTATACACATCTGCAAATAGCTATGCCTTCTTCCATTGGACTGTGGCTGGGAGCCTATGCAGAAAGCCTGGTTGATGACATGGAATTTTTATTGGCTGCCTATCAGGTGGCCAATAAAAATCCACTTGGTAGTGGGGCTGGCTATGGTTCATCCTTCCCTTTAAACAGAAAAAGAACAACTGAGCTGCTTGGCTTCAGCGACTTGAATTACAATGCCGTTTATGCACAGATGAGCAGGGGTAAAACAGAAAAGCTTACAGCAATGGCCATCGCTTCTGTTGCCGCCACGCTAAGCAGGCTTGCCATGGATTGCTGCCTTTACATGAACCAAAATTTCGGATTCATCTTCTTCCCTGACGAACTGACCACAGGCAGCAGCATCATGCCCCATAAAAAAAATCCGGATGTTTTTGAACTGATCCGGGCCAAATGCAACAGGATTCAATCTACACCGAATGAACTGACTTTGTTGATCAACAACCTGCCATCGGGTTATCACCGGGATATGCAGCTCACCAAAGAAATCCTGTTTCCGGCGCTGGACGAGCTACAAGCTTGTATCAGTATGATGAAGCTCATGATCAGTGCCATGCAGGTAAAAGCTGATATACTGCAGGATGAAAAATACAAGTACCTTTTCAGTGTTGAAAAAGTGAACGAACTGGTCAACCTGGGTATCCCTTTCAGAGACGCTTATACACAGGTTGGAAACCTGATAGACCAGGGAAAATTTGAATTTGACACTTCAAAAGCGCTAAACCACACACATGAAGGAAGTATTGGCAACCTTTGTAACGAAGAAATAAGGATTGCAATGGAGCGGGTCAATAACAAGTTCAACTGAAGATAACCCAATCATTTCCATTTCAGGGTGCTGATCAGGTGACGCATATCCTTTTCAAGGAAACTGCTTACCACTGATAGTGAATCTTCATTGGGAGTGGCATCAAAATAAAGTGCAGCCCGCAGAAAATGTTTTCCTGTGTCTGTGATGTAGAATTGTTTGGAAGTGGCTGCTTCTCCGGCTACATAAAAATAAACACCCCCGGAACCAAAGGGATTGACAAAAGCCGAGTCAACAATACCACTGGCTTTGATCGTATGCTTATAGGTCATGGTATACGCTTCTTCCCGCAAACGTTCAAAGCTGTTTTTAACCAGTGAATCCCGGTAGCCCCCAGCTGTATTTACTTTGAGGGTCGAGTATCCGTTTACGGGCTTATAACTCACATAAATCCTGCCATGCAGGGAAGGAATCTCGATATTAAGCCAGTAAGGGTCATTCCCTACACTGTCTGCGCTCACGATTTCTGCATACGCAGGATACTCAAAACTATATGGGAATCCTGCACTGTCAAATGTGCGGTATGTACGTTCAGGGAGGTCAATCCTGAAGTACCCTTTAGGTCTTGGCGTGTACGCACTGTTGCAGGCAATAATGAGAGTTAAGCCTATGAGAAACAGGAAACTGAATATAGCGGAATTCTTCATGTTAAGCCTTTGTGGGATCAATTGTTACTTTCAATTTCTGTATCCGGTTAAAATTCACTTCCAGGACTGTAAAAGTAAATTCCCGGGCAGCAAAGACCTGATTAAGCTGAGGTATTTCTCCCGCAATTTCAAGAACCAGTCCTGCCATTGTTTCACTGCTACCCCTTACAGCATCAAATACCCTTACAGGTACATGCATCAGTTTACATGCATCACTGATCATGATTCTGCCTTCAAAAATAAAATTGTTTTCATCCAGGCGAATATTCAGTGATTCTTCTTCATCATATTCGTCACGTATGTCACCCACTATTTCTTCCAGGATGTCTTCCATGGTGATTATACCATCTGTACCCCCAAATTCATCCACAACAATGGCAAAATGCGTTTGTCTGGATTGAAATTCTTTCAGTAGGTCTTTAACCAGCATCTGTTCGTGTATAAAAAAAGCAGGCCTTATCAGTGTTTTCCAATCAAAATCGCCCGGCATATTGAGGTAAGGAATGATATCCTTGGCATGGAGCATGCCTGCAATGGTATCCAAACTTCCTTTAAAAACCGGAAAACGGGAATACTGCTGCTCTCCTACACTTTTCTTTAAATCATCAAAATTAACAGACTCTTCCACACCCTGAACATCGAGCCTGCTCCGCATTGCTCTTCTTACGGTTACATCACCAAATGCAGCGATTCCTTTCAACATGTTTTTTGCTTCTTCGGAAGAGCCTTCACCTTCTTCCACAGACATGACTTCATCAATCTGGTGCATGCGGTCTCTTTTCCCATTATCCCAACCCAAAGCGTGTTCAACTTTCCGGGAAAGTCCTGTAAGCCATTTCCCCGGGAGTCTGAACAACGTATAATTTAACCTCACCATCCAGGAGGCGTAAAAGGCAAAACGCATGGGATTGTGTGAAGCCCAAACCTTGGGTAAAAATTCTCCAATAAGCAAGAGAATAACTAAAACACAAATTAACCTGAAAATAAAAATAGTCCAAACAGGCCAATCCGGAAATAAAGCCGGAGTAAGCAACTGATTACACAACAAAATGATCATGATCCTGTAAAAAAGATTCCCTACCAGCATGGAAGAAAGCAGCAGGGAAGGATCAGTGAGCAATTTTAAAATTTGGTTGGATGATGGGTATTGTTTTTGGCGCATACTTTTCAAATCTGTAAGCCCCAGTGAAAAAAATGCAATTTCACCGCCGGAGTTCATGAATAACATCATGATACAGGACAAAAGCATGAGCAAAAGAATCAACATCAAACAAAATTAATCAAATTGAGCTGAAGCCTGTTTAAAGGATTTCAAGGAAACGGTTAATCAATCTTGGAAATGGCAATTGTTGCAATTCTTCAGGCTTTTTCCAGGTATACCCAGCTATCTGAAACTTGTTATCCAGTTGAACCATCAATAACCTGGAATGTATACGCTGATGCGTCAATACATGCCTGAGTTCATCAGTAAGTTGAACCGAACCCCTTGCCCCATGTAATGCAGGCAAACCCCAGAAATCCATCCGTTTTAGCTCTTCAGGCGCAACCGGTTCATCAGTTTCTTTGAGTATAAACTCAAAAAGATGCTGCCAGATATCCTTTCCTGCTCTTTTCCTAACCAACCTTTCACCTTTGCAGTCCAAAATCAAATAATAAAGAAAACGTTGCTTCACCTGAATGCGCTGCTGCTTAACTGGAAACTTATCCCATTGTTCTCCAGCATTTGCCAGGCACATTCCTTTCAGGGGGCAATTGAGGCAGTCCGGTTTTCTGGGCGAACAAACTACTGCTCCAAGATCCATCATGGCCTGGTTGTGTAAAGCAGGATTATCATTATCCAATAACTCCGCTGCAAGCTCTTTGAATTGTATTTTTCCTTGGGTTGAATCAATAGGTGTATCAATTCCAAAACACCTTGCAAGCACGCGGAACACATTGCCATCCAAAACCGCCAGTGGCAAGTTGAATGCAAAAGAACCGATGGCAGCAGCAGTATACGGACCAACACCTTTGAGCGCCAGAAGACCTTTTTGATCTGATGGAAATATACCGTCCAGTTCGTTGGTGATATAGCGCGCAGTAGCGAGCAAATTTCGGCAACGGCTGTAATACCCCAGGCCTTCCCACAATTTAAACACCTGATCATCCGGAGCAAAAGCCAAGTCTTGTATTGTTGGAAAATGCGTAATAAAATTATTGTAATAGGATAATCCCTGTTCCACACGTGTTTGCTGCAGGATGATTTCACTGAGCCAGATCCTGTAAGGATCACTTATCTCCTTCCATGGCATGGACCTTGTGTTTTTCGTGAGATGCCATGCCCGCAAAGTACTTGTAAAACTCACTTTATGTTGTTTTTCAACCACTTACACTTGATTTATTTGGAAATTAGTGAAATTTCGTGCAATTTTATCTGAAACGCGGCGTTTATCCATAAACCTTATAAACGAATCGTTTTGAGGGATTTATAAACAAAATTAAGACAATCAAGGTCTAATTCTAAAAAAAGACTCACCATGAGAAAAGCAGATCTCATCAATAAGATTGCTGAAAAAACAAATATCCCTAAAGTGGATGTGTTGGTAACCCTCGAAACAATGTTCAAGGAAATCAAATTAACACTTTCCCAAGGTGAAAACATCTACGTCAGGGGTTTTGGATCATTTATTACCAAAAAACGCGCAGCCAAAATAGGCAGGAATATCAAAAGAAATACTTCAAACCTGCAAAAGAATTCATGCAGGAGGTCAAAAAACTTGAAATCGATACAGTAATCCGGGAAGAAGGTGCAGATGAAATGTCATAAACTGAATTCTATTTTTTAAATCATTACCCATGTTGAAAAAACAACAATGGATAGCAGCAGGTGCTGGAGCAGTGTTGCTATTCTCGCTTTTTATTTTTGGAAAATTCACTCCTCCGCATGAAGACCATGAGGATCACGGACAGGCACCTCCTGCAGCCGGACAAACAGCAGCTTTCAACTTTGAAGGCTATATGAGTGAAGTAAAAAAAGAAATCACGCCTAGCCAGTCAGCGTACCTCACTTCACTGGAGGATGCATTGACGCGTGGTGACCTCGTTACACAGCGTAAAGCTAATTTTCAATCCCTTTCCAATTTCTGGAGAGATAGCGTTGGATTATTCATTCCATACATTTATTACCTTTCTGAAAAGGCTAAATTGGAAAATTCTGAAAAATACCTCACCTTTGCGGCCCACTCTATGTTGGAGGAACTGCGGGGGATGAATGATCCGGGGATGAGAACCTGGATGGCTAATTTAGCAAATGACCTTTTCAGCCGTTCCTTGAAATTGAATCAGGCAAATGATTCGAGCATCGTAGGTCTTGGAAGTACTTTCTTTTTTGGTGCATCAGGTGCCCCAATGGAAGGAATTCTCAAAATCAGAGAAGTGGCAGAAAGGGATCCAAACAATGTCTTTGCACAATTTATGCTCGGGTATGGTGGCTTAGTATCCGGACAAAATGATAAAGCAATAGAACGTTTCCGCAAGGTAAATGAGATGGATCCCGGTAATGTGGAAGCTATTTTTCTGTTGGCTGAACTTTATGAAAGAACAGGCGACAAAAAACAAGCTTTGGAATGGTACGAAAAGGGTAAAAAAGATGTTTCAAATCCGGAACTTCTGAAAGCCCTTGAGGAGAAGATCAAATCATTGAAATAATATTTAATCACTTTTAAACTTATTGGCTATGCCTTGCGGTAAAAAAAGAAAACGTCATAAGATTGCAACTCACAAGCGTAAGAAAAGATTGAGAAAGAATCGTCACAAGAAAGGAAGAAAATAATTTAGTTTATTTCTCTGAAATTTTAGGTAAGCAACCATGCATCTGGATTTAAAAATCCGGGTGCATTGTTTGTTTGTGTACAATTTATATTGTTACGATTGAATAAGGAACTCGTCATACATTCATCACCACAAGGCGTACAGATAGCTTTGCTGGAGGACAGGAAATTGGTTGAATTACACAATGAAAAAATTGATGCCAATTTTGCTGTGGGAGATTTATACCTCGGAAAAGTCAAAAAACTAATCCCGGGTTTAAATGCTGCATTTGTTGATGTAGGGTTTGAAAAGGATGCTTTTCTACACTACACTGACCTGAGTCCGTATGCCAAATCGTTATTGAAATTTACACAACTTTCAATAAACACACCGGTATCCGGACAGCCTGATTTTTCATCATTTACAGTTGAAACTGAGATAGTCAAAACTGGAAAAATCAATGAAGTACTTGGACAAAAACCTAACGTTCTTGTTCAAATATTAAAAGAACCAATTGCTGCAAAAGGTCCCAGACTCAGTTGTGAAATATCACTACCGGGAAGGTTTGTTGTAATTACTCCTTTCAATGACATTGTTGCTGTCTCTCGCAAGATCCATTCCGGTGAAGAAAGAAAGCGGCTTCAAAAAATCATTGAGGCCATTAAGCCTAAAAACTTTGGTGTCATTGTTAGAACAGCTGCAGAGGGTAAGAATACAGCAGAATTGCATGAAGATTTAAACAATCTCTTTGCAAAATGGAAGTCTATCCAACAGAACCTAAGCGGTGCTGTAGCACCTGCAAAAATTCTCAGTGAACAAACCAAGACCACCAGTATCGTTCGGGATTTATTGAGTGCAGATTTCAATAAAATTGTGGTTAACGATAAGCAACTTTATTTGGATACAAAAGCTTACATACAGAAGATATCTCCAGAAAAAGCTGAGATCGTTTCATTGTATACCGGTTCAGCATCAGTTTTTGACCATACAGGTGTTACAAAACAAGTTAAAGGTGCATTTGGAAAAACTGTCAATCTTCCCAGTGGTGCATACCTGATTATTGAACATACAGAAGCACTGCATGTCATAGACGTAAACAGTGGCTATAAAAGTGTCAGTAACAACCAGGAAGAAAATGCACTTCAAACCAATTTGGAAGCAGCTGAAGAAATTGCCAGGCAGCTCAGATTGAGGGATATCGGGGGTATTATAGTAGTCGATTTTATCGACATGAAGTTACCCGAAAACAAGAAAAAACTTCATGAAGCCATGGAAGGCTTTATGAGAATTGACAGGGCTAAACATGCCGTACTAGCCATTTCAAAATTCGGATTGATGCAAATTACCAGGCAACGCATGAAGCCTGAAGTAAACATCAATACCCAAGAGATGTGTCCTTCTTGTCAAGGTACCGGAAAAATAGCTTCAACACTTGTTCTCGAGGATGAAATAGAAAAGAACATCAGCTACCTCAGCGAACAGAAACACAAATTCCTGAACATTTCAGTTCATCCCATACTCTATGCCTACCTAACCAAAGGCATCGTCTCAAAACGTCGTAAATGGGCCTGGAAATACAAAATGAACATATCGGTAAAAGAAAATACCGGTTATCACCTCACGGAGTTCCATTTTTTTGACAACAACGAAGAAGAGATCAGACTCTAGCTTCAATACTGTTGCATTTACTTTATAGTATATACTAACTATTTATGTATTTCCAGAAATTGGAAATACCTATTCATGTATTACATACATGCATGGTTAAAGCAATATGTCTAGTTATATGATTTACTTGAATACTGGCAATAAAAAAGCCGCTCATTGCTGAGCGGCTTTTTTATGTTGCGTTTAAAGAAGATTAGTTCTTCTGAATAGCATATGGATAAGTACCATAATTTGTTCCGTTAGGAAGCTTGTGTGTAAGGTTGATACTGAAACCACCTGTACAAGAGAAGAAAAACCCTCCGGTACCTTCAGCAGTGAAGTTCTCAAAACCAGAACCATAGCTACCATAGGTTTGCTTGGCTACTGTAGCAGCACCAGTTGTTGGATTAATTGTTACTACAACAGGATTAAGACCGGGACCAGCTGCATAAGGAAACATCAGGTCGCCAGCAGAACCATCCCATGGATCAGTCTTAATTGTGTATGTACCAGTTGCCTGAGCAGCAACGAAAGGACATACTACAACTGCATTCCAAGTAAGCTTGAGGTTATATTGACCTATGGTTGCCAAATCAGGCAATGTGTTGGCAACATCATAAGTCTTACCATCTTTTGTTACAACCTGATTGTAAAGAATATAGGTTTCACCAGGACCAAGATTAACACCTGTAGCGTTTCTGATTTCTTGACCAGTAACCTCAAGGTTATAAGTACCACCACTATTGGTATACTCCTTGATTTTTTTCCACTTGGTACGGTCATTAGTTTGAGGAGCTTTCGCTACATAAACTATCAACTTTT
>JBDLUZ010000119.1:0-9493 GCA_039805045.1 Bacteroidota bacterium
CAGCTTATAGGATTCCTGACCGGTCAGTAACCTTACTTTGCTACCGTCATATTCAGCCTTTAGAAAATGGGTGAGTCCTGCTGGTTTATTGTGACCCGCAGCCAGTGGCACAAGGGCCTGGGTGATCGCAAGTTTGGTACCCATCAGTCGGCCTAATGCTGGCCAAACATACTGGTAGAAACAGGTGAGTACAGAAGCGGGATTACCAGGCAAACCAAACACCACCTTATTTTCCTTCATCCCAAACAAGATGGGTTTACCTGGCTTTTGCCTGATCTTGTGAAAGATTTTTGCAACGCCACAGTTTTCAAAAGCACGCATGGTAAAATCATAATCCCCCACACTTACACCTCCTGTCATGAGCACCATGTCATTTTCATCAAGCAACTTACCCAACATGGCTTCAAGCTGTGTGGGGTCATCTTTGGCATGCAGGGTGGCTGACACACCAATCCCCATAGCAGCCAATGCAGCTCTTAGGGTAAATGAATTGGATTCATACACTTGTCCGTACCCAAGATGTGTTCCAGGCTCGCACAGTTCATTTCCTGTTACCAGTATCGCTACCCTTGGCATGGCAAAAACCGCCACCTCGCTGATTCCCATTCCGGCAAGAAAGCCAATGGAGGCGGGTGTCAGTCTGGTTCCTGCCGGCAGGGCCAGTGTGCCTTTCTGAATCTCAGACCCTATTGGTCTCACATTGTCGTTACGTTTCAGAGGATGTTCATCAATCAATAAAAGTCCGTTTTCTACCCTGGATTTCTCCTGCACCACCACCGTATCCGCACCTGGAGGAACCGCAGCACCGGTAAAGATCCGAACAGCTTTTCCTGCTTCAACCTGCATACCATTGCTGCTTCCCGCAGCCATTTCACCTTGCAGGGTAAGGGTGCTGCCCAGACTATCAAAAGACAATGCATAGCCATCCATGCTGGATTGTGGATAGGCAGGGATATCCAGTGCTGCGTAAATGTCTTTTGCGAGCACACGCCCCACAGCGGCAGCCAATCCAACTTCACAAGAATTGAGCTGCTGCACCGATCCCTGTATCATTTCCTTTGCCTGCTCAACTGAAATCATTGTTTCCATCATCAACTTATTTGTGGCCAAATGTCAGGCTAAGATAATAGAATGCCCCCACAGCAGGTCCACCGAGGAACGACTGATAGTATTGATTGAGGATATTCGTTCCACCCAGCTTAACGACAAAGGGCTTTTTTTTGAAATCAAAACTTGCAAATGCATCAATAGTCTGGTAAGCCGGTACTCTCCCGGATACCAGAAAGGAAATCCATTCATAACTGTCCTGCCAGCGCCATGTTGCACCCAGCTTCCACTGATTCAGGAGTTCGTTTGTTGAAAAAGAAAAAGATGATGACCAAGCCGGGGTATTGAACCCATCTTCCAGTCCATCCTGACCCTCTTTTTTGGAAAGCTTTGTAAAACTCACCTGGCCATTAAACATTACTGAACCAGGCTGTGTAAAATTTACACCAAGACTATATCCGTAATTCTGCACGATTGATGTGGAATTCGTCCACATGCGGTATGGCTTCTGCTTTGACCTTTCGTACAGGTAAAAAGCTGCTGAATCTGCAGAACCTGATTGAGGAACAGTTATGTTCACCTGAGCGATAAAGGCATTGTACCTGTTGAGGTATGCATCAGCATCAATCATGAGGCGCCCTTGCATCAGTTGCTGTCTGAAACCCACCTCGAGTGACCTTACCTTTTCTGGTTGGAGGTAAGTATAGGGATTGCGCTTGAGCTGGGATTTGTTTTTCATTATCGCATCTGCCAATGTTACGCCACCGGCATTCACATCCCTCAACACTGCAGCCTGGAAGGTTGCAATGGATGTCTGAAGCCAGCCGTTTTCGAAAATACCTGAAGACATCACCGGTAATCCACCTACGCGCTTTACGCCGCCGCTATTCACATTGGAGAAGGCTTCAAAGATGATTGGGAAACGGTATCCTATCTGAATATTAGCCCGCAATGTTGTATGGGGTGATGGTCGCCATACGGTGGTTAACCTTGGACTGAAATAAGCCCTGAAGTAATCATTTTTATCTGCGCGCAGTGCAAGACCCACTTTCAATGTTTTCTGGAGGAAGAAACGGTTCAAAGAGAGGAAAGCTCCCGCTTTTTTGTAGAGCAGTGGTCTTCCAGCTTTGCCGGGTTCAGGATTGATGAAATAGTTTCCGTCTGGATTGGTGATGTATTGCCTGAAATCAAGACCACTCAGCAATTCGAAGCCGGTTTTCTTCCTGAACGATGCAAGCAGCTTTTCAGTAACGTCCCACTGCAAATCAGCCTGAATAAATGCTGCCTGCACTTTGAGCGCTGCGCCACTGTCCCAGTTGTTGATCTGTTGCAATTTCTTCAGGCTGTTGGTGAATGCATCAGTACCCGGAACAGGTCTGTTTTTGTCGGCAGCAAGCCTTGCAAGCCGATGGAGTTCTGCAGGCGCTAGTGAACCTGTATTGGCATTCTGATAGGCATTGGCATAAGCAGTAAACCACTCGGAATCAGACAGGGTGGTTCTTTCCAGGTTTTCCGCCATGGAACGGAGGTTGTAGGAATCACCTGTGTTTTCACCATTGTAGTAGACATTGATTTTAATGTCTCTCATTCTTACCTGTATGGCATGTTGCTGCAACCAGTAATTTTCAAGCCTGAACCTGTTGGCTCGCTGGTAGACATTGTCCATCTTCGCCGCACGGAAAATATACGCCACTTCAGTACCCCGGTTATTCTTCCACTTCAGCATGGCATCACCTTTGAGGTTACGCAGGTCATAATCGGCCACTTCCTTTTCGTAATAACCTGTTCTGCTTACTGCATAAGATTTTCCTCCCAGTGAAAGGGTTCTGCGGTTGGCTGATTCATTCCCATAACCATTGACAGGGTCGGTAGCTGGATTGTCTATACCAAGAAGACCAGTACTGGCATTAATAAGGGGACTCAGGTCACGCGTGTCATTGGCTACCCAATCGTGCCCCTGCATGTAAGTGAAATTGACTTTGAAGGCCCAGTTTTTTGAAAGTGGTTTTGCGTAACGTACTGCCGTTTCCCTGTAAAGGTTTGTACCAACATCGGTGCTGTTCAGGTGGGTAACAGCTACTTTCTGCTGAAAAGACAAGCCCTTCCCAGCAAAAGGGTCCCTGGTGGCGAAATCGGCTAGTCCGTTTACGGCATTCATCCCATAAAGTGAGGCAGCCACGCCTGGCAGGAGTTCGACTTTTTCAATATCGAGGTCAGCGGGACCAAGCGCATTGCCTATCGGACTGCCTATATGAGGCGATTGCACATCCAATCCGTCAACTGTCTGGACGAACCGCACATTGGTGGTATTGTTGAAGCCCCTCGCATTGATAATCCTGAAACCCATGCTGGGTGTAATCATCTGAACACCCCTGAGGTTTGAGAGTGCATCAAAGAAGGAAGGCGCGGCACTGTTTCTGAATTGCTTGTTACCAGCCAGCTGTGTGGAAGTTGCTGAGGCCATCAATGCTTCTGATTTCCTGGATGCGAGTATAACTATGTCTTCCATCAACACAACCGTATCCTTTTTTTCTGTTTGTCCAACAGCTAAACAAGGATGAAAAAACCCTGCAATGAAATGCAAGGATACAATCAGTGTCCACGGTATAGACCTATATGCAAGTAACTGTTGCATTCGGGATAACATGTATGCGATAAGTATTTAACCACCAATGGTGATCATACTTCTGTTTTCAAGTTTCGAAGTCTCTATCTTTCCCATGTCTGTGGTGAATTGTCCACCCAATGCCTTCTTCTTGTCTCGTATACTCTGGTGAATGAGTGGCACCACATCTTCTCCATTGCGAAATGCCGTGAGCAGATCAGTTTCTGATGTGGAGAAAAGGCAGTTCTTCATCTTTCCATCTGCTGTTAACCGCATCCTGTTGCAGTCTCCGCAGAAAGGGGCGCTCATGGTGCTGATGACTGCGAAAGTGCCTTGATGTCCGGGTACTATGTATTTCTTAGCGGTATCATGTTTTTCCCTGTCGAGTGGAAGAACGTCGTATTCATCACTAACCCTGGAAAGTATCTCCTGCCAGGTCATGACTTTGGCACTATCCCAGCGGTTTCCGCTGAATGGCATAAACTCTATAAACCGGATATGTACAGGTTGTTCTTTTGTCCATGCAACAAAGTCGCTGATTTCATGATCATTTAAACCTTTCATCACTACCGAATTCACCCTTACATTTATTCCTTCGCTGAGCATCAGGTCGATGTTGCTGCGAACGCGGTCAAACTGATCTCTTCTTGTCATCAGCATGAATCGGTCTTTCTGCAAGGTGTCCAAACTGATGTTGAGCGAAGTGATGCCTGCCTTTTTGATGACATCCACAAACTCATGAAGTCTGGTACCATTGGTGGTGATGGTCAGTTTTACGGGAAGCTTTGAAAGCCGCTCAATAATGTCTGCCGCGTCTTTGCGAACAAGCGGCTCACCACCCGTCAGCCTGATTTTTTTCACTCCCTGTGCAACAAATATTTTTGCTATGGCTTCAATTTCATCAGCCTGCATGAGCTTGCTGGCTGGTGTGAATGTATACTCCTCTTCGGGCATACAATAAAAGCAACGCAGGTTACAGTTATCCGTCAATGAAATACGGAGGTAATCATGCACACGGCTGAATCCATCAATGATCATAAAATATTTTTATATGTAAGCAATCGTTCATAATCTTCACGCGTATCGATATCGTAAATTCCTTTTTCAAAATCCAGAATGGCCACTTGCTCAGCCATCCCTTCCAACACCTTTCTGGCCCCTGTATCTCCTTTTAAATCAAGCAGCAGGCTGAAAACCGATTGGTGAAACAAAGCCGGCGTTCCCAGACGGTCACCATAGCGGCAGGCAGCCACGGGAAGATCGGCACTGGCTTGCAGGTTAATCAACTCCTTAAGCAGATCTGCCTTGAGAAAGGGCTGGTCACATACCAAAAAAAGGATGCCGTCAATTTGTGGATGACGCGCTCCAACATGACGTATCCCTGCTCTTAAGGAAGCAGCCATGCCTTCCTGCCAATCAGGATTGAGGATTACTTCTATACCTGCCTGTCTGACTTCCGGCAAGATAAGTTCAGCATGTGCACCCAGCACCACCACTACCGGACCATCTCCCAACTCCTGAGCAGCAGCAATTGTGCGTTCCAGGAGGGTTGTGCCTTCAACCTGGAGCAACTGCTTTGGACTGCCTAGCCGTTTGCTCTGGCCTCCGGCCAGAATTACGACACAGGGAGATGTGACCAGGTAACTCATTTATCCATTAATTTTTTTTATGCTTATCTGTGTTGCTGTCCTTGCATGTATAACATCCGTTTTGCGTTTTAGTTGTCCACCTTTTGTTCCCGTGAGCACCCCCTGAATCTCAGCAATGATGCTCAGGGCTATCTCCTCAGGTGTTTCAGCACCGATTTCCAGTCCGGCCGGACCATACACTTTCTCCAACATCTCTTCGGTTGCTTCCACACCACCCGCACGCAGTTCATCGAGCATGCGTTCGAGTTTTTTCTTCGGCCCGAGCATACCGATGTAAGGCGTCGGGGTTGGCAACAGGGCCCTGAGCATGGCCAGGTCATAATTGTAATTGTGTGTCATCATGACAAACACCGTACGTTCATCCATAGGGAGCTGTTCCAAGACCTGCTCGGGTCTGCTGACCAGTACCTGACAGGCACTGGTAAACCTTTCTGGCCTGGCGTGTGTATTCCTGCCGTCTGCCACCCTTACGTCCCATCCAAGGGTATCTGCGATTTGCATCATGGGAATGGCGTCATTTCCTGCTCCCACTACTACCAGTGAAACTGAAGGCTGCAGGTATTCGATGAAGGCAGTTATCGCCCAACCCTCACCGGTGAATTGCCTGAAAACCGACTTTCCAGTTTGCAACACCTGCTTCATTTCTGCTGTCAGGTCTTCCTGCAATACAGGAAAGGGTTGACTGCCAGACAGATGACCATCAGCCTCCAGGAGCATACAGGTTCCGGGTTGAAAATTCCGTTTGTCAGATAAGTCAAACAATGTAACGAGCACTGCCTGCTGACGGATAGCCAATGCCTTCCTCAGTAACTGTATCGGATTGGCAGGATGATTCGGATTGATTGGCTCGAATAGCACCTGTATTACAGCAAACAATGCTTTTCTGAGGGCATCGCCCTCTAGACATCCGCCACTGATTGCCCCCGTGAGCTCCCCTTCATCATTGACCAACATGCGGGCACCGGGACGGCGATAAGATGAACCATCCAGGTGAACAACAGCGGCCAAGGCCGTTTTTTTTCCCTGCTGCACCGCAGCATCATATGCCTTAACTATTTCTCTTAATTCCTTCACGGTAGAATTTACTGATTTTTTTGGATATTTTACATCCCTTCATACTCCAATCCCTGCTCACGGGCCTGGATGTATTTTTCGGGATCTTTTTCGAATTTGACCTTACAGCCATCACAACAGAAATAGACTTTTTCACCCTGGTATTCAATGATGTGCCTGGGATTATTTTTATCCACCGGTACGCCACAAACAGGGTTGATGTAATATTCTGGTGCTGCAACTGCAACACCGGCTTCTGCAGGAAGTTCCTGTTGTACAAGCACAGATAATCCGTTCTTAACCTGAATGATTTCAGCCAGGATACTGATGGCCACTTCGTCGGGTTGCTTGGCATTGATGTCCAGTCCGGCTGGTGAAGTGATTGTTCCAATTACACTGTCTTCTACACCTGCATCTTTCAGGTATTGGATGATGGAGGCCGACTTTTTTCTGCTGGCCACAAAACCAAGGTACGCATATTGCTTTTTGACTGCGGTCATCATCGCCTTTTCATCGTCTTCACCCTGTGTGGCTACTACGATGAAAGAAAGCGGACCGGTCTTGACATTACTCAAATCGATCTGTGTAATCAATTCATCTACCTTATGAAATGTTTTCAGTCCGGCATCCCTTGCCACACCAGTAATGCGAAAGCCTGCGGCATGTCCGAGTTTTGTCAGTGCGTTGGCAATCTCAGTTTTGCCTACAACAACCAGGTGAGGCTGTGGCAAAACGGGTTCTATGAAAATCTCTACAGTTCCTTCACTCTGACAGGTCATTTTGTATTCCATGACATTTCCATGTTTTTGGGGCTGGGTTATATGTTTCCCGATTCTCACCAGTCGGGGCTTACCCGAACTGATGGCATCAGCTGCTTCTTTCAGCACGATGCCTTTGACACAACCACCACCTATCCAGCCAGTAAGCTGGCCGTTTTGCCGGATAATGGCCCTGTCTCCAGCTTTGCCACTGCTAGGCGCCTCGCGGTTAACCACCAGGGCCACGGCAAAAGGCTCACTCCTTTTCTTAAGTTCGGTTATTTGTTCTATATGTTTATCCTGCATGCATCAGTATTTTTTCCAGTTCAAGTAAACTTTCCAGGTTATGGGCACTGCTGAAATCATCAATGGATGGAAGAGCAGCCTGCATGCCTTTTGCAAGCGGCTGGTAGTCTTTCATTCCCTTGAGCGGATTCAGCCAGATGACCCTTTTGGCTCTCCGGTGTATATGCTGCAGGGCTGTGCCCAGCATGACTGTATCTCCTGTATCTAGTCCATCACTCAACACCAGTATCAGTGGAGATCCGTTGAGCATTCTTTTGCCATATTTCTCAGTGAACTCCTGCAGGCACTCACCTATTTTGGTGCCGCTGCTCCAGTTATCAGCTTCGTTGCCTACCTGCCGAAGGACCTCATCAAGCTGTTGCGATTGCAGTGCTTTGGTAATTCGTTTAAGTGTGGTGCTGAACACAAAAGCTTCCAGCTGTCTGAAATGTTCCTTGAGGGTACAGATGAAGCGTAGTAGAAAAAAAGAGTACTTGTCCATTGATCCGCTCACATCCAGTAAAACAATTAACCGCTGCTTCTTGGGAGTATGCATGCGGTAATACAGGTCAACCGGCTCGCCGCCTGTTGAGAGGCTTTTGCGGATGGTTCTCCGCAGGTTGATCTGACCAGCTTTCAGGTCTTGCTTCATCCTGCGGCGCATCCTTACTGCCATTTGTTTGCAAAGTTTGCGGGCTATTGCTGCAAGCTCTTCAGCCTCCATGGTGTTCAGCAGAGAGAGATCGGTTTTTTTAAGGCGTTCTGCCGCGTTGGCTCCGCTTACATTTTTAGCTTCTTCTTCCTGCGGACCAGACTGTCCAACGCCCAGCATGACTACAGAAGCATTCGCTTTTTTATTGAAACTGCCCTGAATGGTGGACTTCCCTTTTCTACCGTTCAGGTCGATGGGATTGGTGTCCCAGTAGAGTGCGAACAATTTTTCAAAGACGAGCATTTCTTCAGGTGTATTGCAGAAGATAGACTTAAGTGCTGCTTTGAAAAAACGACGTTCTTGCAACAGGCCTGTACCTGCAGCAATGATGGCATCCTGGGTCTCACGGATGCCTATATTTAGTCCATGCCCCCTTGCAAATTGTGCAAAGGCAACAATGCCTTCAGACAGGCTGGCGGTTTGAAAAGCCTGGACTTTCTCCATTTCATTTTATTCTGCTGCGTTCATTTCTGACAATACTAACCTGATATCTTCCGATGATTTGAGTATGCTACCTGCCGTTTGCAACATGGATTGCCTGTTCACTTCGCGGTAACCCAACGCCATCAGGCTTTCAGCCCAGTCGATGGTTTCACTCACACCGGGTATTTTAGCCAGTTTTTTCTGGCGGAATGCCTGAACATGTGCTACAACCTGCTGCAGGAGATCCCCTTCTATTTCTGGTAGCCTTTGCTGCACGATGGCCATCTCTTTATCCAAAGTAGGGTAATCGATCCAATGGTAAAGACAACGGCGCTTCAATGCATCACTGAGTTCACGGGTTCGGTTTGAAGTAAGGATTACAAAAGGCTTCTGCACAGCCTTGATTGTTCCCAGCTCCGGTATGGTTATCTGGAAAGCCGACAGCAATTCCAGTAAAAATGCTTCGAATTCTTCATCGCTCCTGTCCAGCTCATCTATCAGCAAAACAGGTGGCTTATCTTCCTGGGTAATGGCCTGCAGGAGCGGACGCTTCAGCAGGTAATCATCACTGAAAATGATTTGCTCTTTCTCTGCAGTGCTTTTGTCACTACCCTCCTGCATGCGGATGCCCAGCAACTGTTTCTGGTAATTCCATTCATACACGGCAGCGTTCACGTCCAATCCCTCATAACACTGCAACCTGATGAGGTTGGTGCCGAGAAACTGCGACAAAACCAATGCTGCTTCGGTTTTACCCACGCCGGGTGGACCTTCCAGCAGCAGTGGCTTGCCTAGTTTCAACAGCAGATATAGCGAAGTAGCCATCTCCTCATCAGCTACATATTGGTGTTCACTGAGGAAACGGATGAGCTCTTCCGGATGATTCAATACTTCTGATGGTTTCATGATTTGCCGCCAAACATACCTTTGATCATGCTGCCCATCATGGCACCTGCACTCA
>JBDLUZ010000120.1:0-6071 GCA_039805045.1 Bacteroidota bacterium
ATTCCCTGACTCCGATTTTTACGGTTGCAATAGGTACGATGTTCTTTAAACTCAAGATTGGCTGGATAAAATGGGCAGGCATGATCACCGGATTTGCAGGTATGCTGGTGTTGCTGCTTGGCAATGCAAAAGGGATAAGTCTTAATTACTTGGGCTATGCGTTTTTCGTAGTCTTGGCAACCATATTTTATGGCCTGAATGTAAATGTTGTTAACCAGTTACTGCGTAATACCCAGCCATTGCATGTTGCCACCATTGCGTTTTCCGCTTTAACTATTCCAACGTCAATAATACTGGTTATTACAGGATATTTTACAGACCCCAACCTGCTGAATGGCAACTGGACACAGGGAACTATAGCTGCAGCCACCCTTGGCATCATGGGAACAGGGGTAGCTTCTGTACTTTTTTACAGCCTTGTACGTAAAGCCGGACCAGTATTTGCTTCTACCGTAACCTACGGCATACCTTTTGTTGCTATTGGGTGGGGATTGATCTATGGAGAACAGATTGCCCTTATCCAGGTTGCCGGGATGTGTGTTATCCTCATTGGAGTACGGCTGGCAAACAAGTAATCAAACACTCATCACTTCCTTTTCCTTGGCTGCCAGGGTTTTTTCAACCAGGGCAATGAATTTATTGGTGAGATCCTGTATCTCCCTTTCAGCGTCTGCAGCGGTATCCTCACTCAGACCATTTTTTTGCATTTTTTTAACCTGCTCAATGGTATCCCTCCTGATATTCCTGATTGCAACTTTTGAATGCTCCCCTTCACCCTGAACACGCTTTACAATTTCACGCCTCCTTTCTTCAGTTAGTGGGGGAAGAAAAATCCTGATAATGATACCATCATTCTGGGGTGTTACACCCAAATTTGCAGCAATGATAGAACGTTCTATGGCTTGTAACATATTGCGTTCCCAGGGCTGAATAGTCAGGGTTCTTGCATCTGCTACGGTAATATTAGCTACCTGGGCAACTGGAGTCGGCGCGCCGTAATAATCTACTGTGAGTCCGTCAAACATCTGAGGGTTAGCCCTTCCAGCCCTTAATTTCACCAATTCTGCTTCAAGATGGGATATGGCTTTTTCCATTGTTGAAGTGGCTTCCATGATATACATTTCCAATTCTTCAGACATAATTGTTTGTTTTGCAATGCAAAGCTAATGAATGAGGTCTATAAGCAAAAGATAAATTGCCAAAAGCTTAATTGAGTGAATTCAATTCTTCAAAGGTATCTGAGCTTACAATTCTTGTAAATGTTTGAATTTCATCTTTTTCAGCTGGGTATTGCGTTAAGGTTGATTTGCTTCTGAATGATACCCTGTTAAGAACAAGTAAGACTAATAACGCCATGACAAACATGGAAATAATCAGTATGGTATTGCCAAAATGCTGAAAATTACACGCATAGATCACAAAAAGAGCATTTAATCCCAAAATAAAAAGTGTTACCTGCCTGTGTGTTAATCCTTTTCCCAACAGCAAGTGGTGAAAGTGTTGCATATCAGGTTCAAAAGGCGAGTTGCCATGAACCATTCTTACAATCACCAGCCTCAACATATCAGCCATGGGTATAAATAGCAAAGCAATACCAACAGCAGGTGCCGCAGGAAAATCTGACTGACTTATGGCTGACCGGGTTGATATAAAGCGTATTACAAGCACAGCGTTTATGAGTCCGATTAAAAGTGAACCGGTATCACCAAGAAATATTTTTGCAGGACTCCAGTTGTACAACAAAAATGCAAGCAAAGAAGATGCTGAGACAAATGCAATCAACGCATGGGTTTTATCGCCCTGAAACCAGAAAACTATACCCAGAAACAACGTAGAAAATAAACCAAGAATTGCCGCCAATCCATCAACACCATCAATCAGGTTGAAAGCATTGATAATAACCAGCATGGTAAATGTTGTAAACAAAAAAGATGTTGCAGGAGACAACATGCCAATACCCAAAAATCCATCAAATGAATTCAACTGGTAGTTTCCCTGATACGCCAGGAGTAAAACAGCAACGAGCTGACCTGCAAATTTTTTAGCCGGCGAAAAAAAGAGGATGTCATCTTTTAAGCCTACAAAAAAAATGATTGTCAATGCTGTCAGAAAACCAGGTACCTGAGGTGAATTTTTGAAATCTACAGACAGTAAAAGCGTAATGAGTAAAGATGCAAACACGGCAATACCTCCCATTGTTGGCGTGGGTATTTGGTGTATTTTCCTGATTCCCGGAAAATCAAGTAACTGCCTCCTGTGTGTCAATTTGATGATTACAGGAATCATAAAAAAAGAAATAGAAAAGGCAACACACAAAGTAAGGAATACGGACCCCATAATCATATATTTTCATCTGTTCACTTCAGCACAAGTCACGAAATACTTTGGGTTTTTCAGGTATATGAAGTTAAATTTTATACCTGACTATTCATAGTAGTCCACCCCGTTTTTATGCACATTGGGAAAAAAACATGAATCCCTGTTTAAAAACACACAAAAACATTAGTTTTGCCCGAAATACATTAAAATGGCAACCCTTCAGGAAACAGCTTCTCAAATCAGACGGGATATTGTGAGAATGGTACATGGCGTTCAAAGTGGTCACCCGGGTGGTTCTCTTGGCTGTGCTGACTTCTTAACAGCATTGTATTTTAAAATCATGAAACATGATCCAGCCTTCAATATGGATGGTGTGCATGAAGATTTGTTTGTTCTTTCAAATGGACATATATCACCAGTTTTTTATTCTTGCCTTGCCCGTTCAGGTTACTTTCCTATTAGCGAGCTGGCAACTTTTAGAAAGTTGAACACCCGTTTACAAGGGCACCCTACAACCCATGAGCACCTGCCCGGCGTAAGGATAGCGTCAGGTTCACTCGGCCAGGGTTTGAGTGTTGCAATAGGCATGGCATTGGCCAAAAAGCTTAACAAAGACAGTAACCTTGTCTTTTCATTACACGGAGATGGCGAACTTCAGGAAGGCCAGATTTGGGAAGCAGTCATTTTTGCAGCACATCACAAAGTTGATAATCTGATTACCACGGTAGATTGGAACGGACAACAAATTGATGGTACAACGGATCAGGTCATGTCTCTGGGTAATATCAGGGAAAAATTTGAAGCTTTTGGATGGACTACCCTCGAGATGAATGGTAACGACATGGACGATGTTGTCAGCGTGCTTGAACAGGCAAAAGCAGCATCAGGGCAAGGCAAACCTATAGCCATCATGATGCATACCATCATGGGTAAAGGTGTTGACTTCATGGAAAATGACCATGGTTGGCACGGAATAGCCCCGAGTGATGAACAACTTGCCAAAGCACTGGCACAATTGCCTGAGTCTCTCGGCGATTATTAATTGTCAGAACGACCTGAGCGTAATTTCTTGTCTAGATGCCCGTAGTGAAGGCACCCAGGATGCCATTGTTCCAATTGAGAATACTGTTACCAGTACCAGTAAAATATCAGAAGCCAGCAGCTTTACAGGATAGTAGTCAATGAGGAATGTACTGCCTTCCAATGGTATCAACTTGAAGGTTGTTTGAAGATAATAAATCAGCAAGGCAAGCATTAATCCTGCAAAAGTTCCGATACCGGCTAACAAAATCCCTTCTGCCAGAAAGATTTTCCGGATCACTCCGTCTTCTGCACCCATGGATTTCAGGACCTGAATATCCTTTTTCTTTTCTAGCACAAGCATACTGAGTGAACCAATCATGTTAAATGCAGCCACAAGCAATATCAGGGAAAAAATACCATATATCGCCAGCTTCTCAAGCCTGATGGTTGCATACAATGTTCTGTTTTGCTGGTAACGGTCCTCAACCCTGTAATAATCTCCAAGATATGCCTTCAGCATCTGCAAGATTGAAGAAACATCAGTACCCTCTTCTAACCGTAATTCCAAAGCCGAAAATTCTGTCGGTGCAAAACCCATGTAATCTTTTACAAACTGAAGATCTGTGATGACATATTTGTTGTCAAATTCACTTTGAATGGCAAAACTACCCTGCGGATAAGCCAGAGACATGGATAAGGCTTCAGCAGGGTCAGTAATTGTTTTGATGTTCTTTTTGGGCAGATATACAGAAACCGGCTCAATGCTTCTGTCTGACAGCAAACCCAGAGCCTGCTCAACACCTACACCCATGACCAATCCGGGCTGATCAGCATGACCAACTTCATAACTCCCCCTGTACATAGAACCACTAACCCCGGAAACAGCAGCATAGGCAGCATCAACTCCTTTAAGTTGCACCACCACTTGCAGGCTACCATTTTGAATCAGAGCTTTGCCTTCTGCAGTTTTTGACAAACCGCTAATGCCTTTGATTTGAAGGATATGCTGTATTTGCGCCGGAGAAACAGTTATAACTTTACCCTTGGCCGGACTAATTTTTACTTCAGGATAAAATGATGCGTAAAGTGATTTGACAAGTGATTCAAAACCATTAAACGCACTAAGAATGGTAATCAGTGATGCGGTACCAACAGCGATGGCCAGAACACTAACCCATGAAATTACATTGATGGCCTGTGTTGATTTTTTGGCCTTGAAATAACGCCACGAAAACCTGAGGATCCGGTTTAACCTCATTGTCCCTTTTCTTCATTGATTTTCTTAAAAATTTCTTCCATCTTAAATACGTGGTCAAGTGTATCATCACGGAAGAACCGCAATTCAGGCACCCGGCGGAGCTGCTGCTTAACCCGCAGTCCCAGTTCCTTCCTCAATTCACCTTTCCTGTCTTCCAACCTGCCCATGACGGCTCCGGGATCAGACACCTGAAACAAACTCAGGTATATTCTGGCTTCCAGCAGATCAGGTGTGACCTTTACACCTGCAATCGAAACCATCCCACCGTGAATCATATTCAGCCCCATCCTGAGGAAAATATCATTCATTTCTTCCAGAATCACTCCGGCTACCTGCTTTTGTCTTTTACTTTCCTCCATATTGTATACCCTTGATGGCTGTAAAATTAGTTACTTTTGAGTCCAATTCGCTAAAAATCAGTTTTCATCACATGAGGAGTCTCCGTATCATTTTTTCATACATCAGAAAGTATCCCAAACTTGTTGTTGGATATTTCTCACTAAACCTGCTTTCTGCAACCTTTTCACTGATCTCACTCACCATGCTTGCACCTTTTCTAACCCTGATATTCGGGTTGGGCAAGGATGGCACAGTTACAGCATCCCGATTCAGCGTCGGAGAAGTGACAGATAACTTTTATGCATACCTCACAGCACTCACTTCCTCAGAAGGAGGCAAAATAACGGCACTTGGGATCATTTGCATCATCGTAGCCGGTGCCATTCTGATGAAAAATATTTTCCTGTACTTATCCCTCTTCTTGCTCACGCCTATTCGGAACAGCATTATCAATGATATGCGCACCGATATGTTCCGCAAAATCCTTGAATTGCCCATTGGCTTTTTCAATGAACAACGGAAGGGCGATATTATGAGTAAACTTACCAATGACCTGCAGGACGTGGAATTCTCCACGATCAGCTTCCTTGAAAGTTTTTTCAGGGAACCACTCCTGATCAGTCTCTACCTTTTTGCATTGATTAACCTGAGCCCTGAACTGTCTGTTTTCCTGCTGCTTTTTTTGCCGGTAGCGGGTCTGATAATCGGCAGAATAGGGAGATCACTGAAAAAAGTATCAGCAGGTGTACAAATTAAACTTGGTGAGATATTAAGTACCATTGAAGAAACCCTGGGGGGAATCAGGGTTGTCAAAGCCTTCAACGCTGAATCGCAGCAACTGAATCGGTTTCAAAGGGAGAACAATGAACTTTTCACCATAAAAAATACAGCAAACAGAAGGCGAGACTTGGCTATGCCCGTTTCAGAAACACTGGGCATATTGGCAGTCTGCTGCGTATTGTATTACGGAGGAACACTTGTGCTGCAGAATGATTTTGGACTGAGTGGCCCGGATTTTCTCACCTTTATAGCTATATTCACCCAGATCATCAACCCGCTCAAAGCATTCAGCACGGCCTCTTACAATATCCGTAAAGGCGCTGCAAGCATAGAACGCATTCAACACCTTATC
>JBDLUZ010000121.1:0-8733 GCA_039805045.1 Bacteroidota bacterium
CATGGCGCTTCTACCCGATTGCCAATGGGGTCGCATATGATACCCAAAGAATTCTGTAATGATATTGAGGCTGCTGCAATGGATTGTTCCAGTGTTCCGCCATTCATTTCTACCAATGCAGCGGCAGCCATTCCGCCACCAGAGCCTGTTTCAGCCATGCATCCGCCAACCTCTGCAGCGAAAGTTGCGTGTGCCGCTATAAATACACCAATAAGTCCTGCAGACAACATTGCTTTGACCATTGCATCTTCATCAGCCCCAATACTGTGTGCGGCGCCAAATACAACGCCTGGTAATCCTCCGCATGAACCTGCAGTAGGTGCTGCAACAATAACGCCCATGGAACTTTTTACTTCCATGATAGCAGATACATACATGATTGTTTTATTGAGCACATCTCCGCCTATCAACTGATTTGCATGGTAGGATTTTTGGTAGTTGGGCGACTGACTTCCCAAAATCCTATCCTTGTATACCGTTCCACCTAACCCTGTTTCAATGGCATTGCCCATGATTTGGATAATCGCACGCATTTTTTCGAATACTGCGTCTCGACTGATATCCCCCCGGATGCTTTCATAGGTTGCAGCCAACTCCCAAAGTGCCAGATTTTTGTCTTGGTTGTATGCAAACATTTCAGCACAAGTGATGAAAGGCACCTTAAGGTTTTTTCTGGACTTGATGGGAAGTACCGGATTGAGGCTCTTTACCGCTTGCACTGCATCCATTTGCAATATTTCATGGCGAAGGGCTTCTGGTAAAGCTTGCTGCGATTTTATTTGTAAACATGGATTTTCTCCATTGTGAAATATAGCTTCGTCGTATGTAACATTTGCATCAAGCAACGCTTGAATGCCATCAGCATTGCTGCAATAAATGAGTGTTTCATGGTAATCACCTGCAATGGAAATTTTATTCCCGTCTATGTTCACCACTTCAATCATTCCGCCACCGGTAGATATTGCTGTTAGTCGCCTGGCCTCCTTGTTGTTCCCTAAGGTAATCTGGTAGGTATTGGGATGTTTTTCAGGCAGTTCAATAATTTGAATGGTATACTGAATACCAGCTTCTGCCAAATATTTTTCTGATAAGGGGAGTCGCTCATCATACGCTTCCCAACCTAAAAACCCGCCAAATAATCCCATATCTGACCCCTGGCTTTTGTGGGTTGTTGCCAAAGAACCGTTGGGATCAAATTCGATTAAGATGTCTTTTATGTCTTCATCCATCAAATCACGACAAATTCGGGCAATACGAAGCGATGCAGCACAATGTGAACTGGATGGGCCCCGCATTACAGGTCCGATGACATCATTGAAAATACTAGGATAACTATTCATGATTGATGAAGGCCGGATATAGCCTGCATAAATGTAAAACTTATTCGATGAACAGATCGGGTTATTTTGTTCGCTGAAGTGCGGCCCTGAACATGGTGGCAGATGTATACAAGACTATTGCAATGACCAACCAGCGAAGCACATCTAGCGGCAAAGATTTTACAACCAAGGCAGCAATCAGCACAGCAATTGTTCCGGGAATGGCCATAACCAGTGCCGCTTTTCTATTGTAAGCACCTGATTTGATAAACTTAAATGAAGCAGGGGGCATCAAAAAGGCACAAGATCCCATCATGATTGGAAATGCCACTTGGGGAGACATACCCAATAAAAAAACCAAAGCCATACAAGGGGCATATAAACCCACACCTGCTGTCATGATTGCACCTAAAATAAAATTTACGGCTCCCGCCAATACCAATTTCCAGCCATGTATACCTATTGCTGTGCCTTCCCCTTGGATCCAATTCATTTTATTGGCAAACATAAATGTTGCAGTGATCAATAAGGCTATGCCCATGGTTAGCCGGATTTTATCTTCGGAGAGTTTTGCAACAACGCCTGCACCCCATATTGCACCTACCATCGCAGTCAAAAACATCACAAACAATGTTAGCGCTTCAACTTCTACAATTTGAATAAAAATAATTGCCTGAACGAGTACTGGTATGGTATTGGCCACATTCATTGTACCAGGAATGAGTTTATCTGTGGTTTGTTTCGTGAATTTTAATAATGCTGTTTGAGGTGCAAAAGCACCAATTCCCAAAACATCAAAGAAATTAACAACAAAACCTATTGCGCCGGTTTTCAACAGACTTATTTGCTCAAGAGTTTTTTTATTTTTTAGGATGTCGGATGCAAACACATAAATAAACCATAAAGAAAACAAGACCAGAAAGATCCAAATGAGGGTTACCATCTCTTTAATTTAATCCACTGAAGTTATATAAATCAAACCATTCGTTTCCAATATCCCTTTTAATTCATGTGAATACATGAAATCAACTTCAGTATGATTTATTTTGATTCCTTGTGTTTTTGATACATCAATTGACAAACTTTATCCATTGCTTTGAAAATGGATGCATCAAAATTGCTGTCTTTTGTAACAGCGGTTAGCGTTACAACAGCATGATACAGCATCTCATTGTCTATTCGGAGAATGCGTTCAACCAGGTCTATTTTATTGCTTCCTTTCGGAGATACTGAAACAATCACCTCTTCGGTAGTTGGATCAATTGCAAATAACCAATTAGTATTCATTATTCAATATTTTAAGGATTGATCATGTGTGAATATGACACCTGCCGTTGGCGTTGGTTGTCATTTTTTTGCATCTGCTACCTTTTTGTGTTCTTCCTGTACACTGTGTTGATGCTGATGATTTTGACACAGCAGAACGTGTTGAGGAATTATGTGGTTTGCTTTTAACGGCGTCATCATCACAACAGTTGATGCCCACTTTTCTGTTATGAACTTTGCAATAACAACTGTTTGATTTACTTCGGTTACATTTCTGACAAAGCAACTGAATATTAGAAACTATACTCTGTCCGCCGCAAGAGTATGGAATAATATGATCATATTCAAGGCTTTGGGAGCCTCCACAACATTTGCAAACACCACCATCTCTGGTAAAAACAATTTTTTTAGTTGTTTCTGAAATGTATCGACTTTGAGAAAAACAACATGCAGCGCAAAATAGCAGTGTTAAAAGTGTAAATACTTTTTTCATAATTAAACTCAATTCAAAAAGAACTCATCCACAAGCAATAAATGCCGGTCTTTATTTTTAACATGCGGATGGGCAATGATTTTCAAATGCAAAATTTCAGTTTGCTTAAATTGACTTTCTCCGTATTCCATCGATGGTATAGCTCCTTTTTGCGGAATGGGAGGAATGATTTTGCCGAGCAGTTTCAACTTGTTCTTGTCCTTGCCACCCCAGATTTCCACTACACCCGGAGGATAAATACCCGTGCTTTCTTCAATCATGAAACGCAGTCCGAATGAGCTTATCCAAACAGGCTTATTGAAAAAGCAGTTGACAGTCATCTCATTTTTACGGACACCTGCCCAGAAATTTGCCCAGGCTGGATTGTTTGCACCCAGACTTCCCAGCCTGCCATTAAAAAATGTTGCTGCTCCTTCTGCTTGGTGAACTGCGTTTAATGGAGTTGCAATGCTTACACTATCTGGGATGAAACTGTTTTTATACAATCCAAAACTCGCCGCATCACTGGCGTACCAACCTGCTTTAAATGCTTTGGTGTTTATTACGGTAGTTCCCTTAAATACCAGATTACTTCCAAACTCGGGGGAGCCTGTGCTATCTGGTTCTTTTCCGTTGGTGGTATACCTGATTGTAGTGCCTTTGATAGGGTGTCTCAAATCAACCAGAATGGAGTCTTTGAATACCTGGCTGATGTTTTTAAGCTGTGGTGGATTCAATTTCAGTATTTCAGCCTGTTCGGGATCAAATCCTTTCAGAAACTTAATTTCAGGATAAGATTTTTCCAGTTGCTGCATTTCTGCCGTAGTCAGGCCAGTATTCCAAATACCGACAGTTTTCAATTGTTCGCATTCCTTCAAGATGTCCAGCATCCCCTTAAAGACAAGCGGCGTGCCTGCAAGCGATAATTTCTCCAGGTGCTCCAACTTGGTCAACTCACGCAAACCATTGGTGCTGATATTGGTGAAACTGAGGTCAAGCTTCCGAAGATTTTTAAAAGCTGCCACCTTTTTAAGGTCATCATCCTTTACGGGCATTTTCGAAAGACTGAGTGAAACAAGCTGTTCACTGATTTCCTTCAAATCTTCCAACTGCTTTGCAGCATAAGTTTCTTTACTGAAAAGCCTTGCCTCCAGTGCATTCGATTCCCGGTCTGAAGGCAAAACACTGCAGTAGCTGGTGTTGAGCCGTGTGAGTAACGCTGCATCGGCTGGACGAAATTTGTAGCTTGGTGCATCAGGATTGCTGTAACGGGATTTTGCCCAAACCACCAGTGAGTCGTCTGGAGGTAAAGTATTCAACCGCTGTGTAAAGCTGGTATGGTTTTTCACCCACCATTCCAGCAGGTTCATTTCCTCACCACTCAATTGTATTTTCCCCTGTGGTGGCATGTGATGTTCATCCTCCAAGGGGAGGTGAATGCGCTGCAACAGCAGGCTGGTTGATGTTTGTCCTGGTATGAAAAGCGCTCCAGTTTTTCCGCCTTTCAGGATGGCGAGTGTATCGGCGAGGGATAGTTCTCCCTTCATTTTTTGTTGATTGTGGCAACTCATGCATTTTTTTTCCAGCAAGGGTTTCACGAGATCATTGTATACCTGCAAGCTGTCGAACGGAACGGGTTCCACTTGCTTCCTGGAAAGGATGGGGTTCAACACATATTGGTCTCCATGTGTAATCTCTCCGCCGAGGTGGCCTGTTACAATCACAGCAGACACAAGCAGCACGGGTGTAAATTGATACATCCTGTTTAAAACCCATTTTGTTTTGCTTGTGGCATAAATCATCCCAGCAATAAAGAACAGGATGGCTCCGGTCCATTTGTGCCATGCTATTTCTTCGGAAGTATAGGATGATTCACGTGAAAGAAAAATGCCTGCAACCACCGTTATCCCTGCAGTGAGTGTTCCATACAGCAGTATAAGTTGCTTGATGTAGTGAAATCCTTTTTGGGGCTCGCGTTGTTCTTTTTCTCCGAAAAACTGCATGATCGCCCACAATAAAAGCAATGTAATGGGAAAGTGCAGCATCATGGGATGCATTCTGCCTGCCGGTTGCATCCAATAGGGGAGTTCCAGCTTATCCGAAAAAAGCAGCAGGAAAACGGTAAACAGGGTCAGTACCAACAACAACTGCTCTGCAACAACTGTCAATCTGTTCTTCATATGAGGATGTTGTTGACCACTTTGCCTGAAACATCTGTTAACCTGTATCGCCGGCCCTGGTGTTTGAATATCAGCTGTTCGTGGTTCAGTCCAAGCAGGTGCAGCACAGTAGCATGAAAGTCGTGCACATGAACCGGGTCTTTGGCAATATTATATCCGAATTCATCGGTCTCCCCATGCACTATGCCGGGTTTCACGCCACCGCCGGCCATCCATATACTGAAACAGCGGGGATGGTGATCACGTCCATAATTATCCATACTAAGCTTTCCCTGTGTGTAGCTTGTGCGACCGAATTCTCCGCCCCAGATGACCAAAGTTTCATCGAGGAGCCCCCTTTGTTTGAGGTCTGTAACCAGCGCAGCTGAAGCCTGATCAACATCTTTGGCCTGCTTGGCAATTTCGAAGGGCAGGTTACCGTGCTGGTCCCAACCCTGGTGGTACAACTGCACAAACCTGACTCCGCTTTCAGAAAGTTTACGTGCAAGGAGGCAGTTGGCAGCAAAAGTGCCGGGCACAAGGCAATCGGGGCCGTAGAGGTTGACGATGCTGTCTGGTTCTTTTGACAGGTCCATTACATCCGGAACGGCAGTTTGCATGCGGTAGGCCATTTCGTACTGCTTGATGCGGGAGGCAATTTCAGGGTCTCCAAATTCCTGATAAGAAAGGTCATTCAGTTCGGCCAGCTTATCCAACATTTCTCTTCTTTCTCCGCGGCTCAGTCCTTCTGCATCTTTCAAGTATAAGACCGGATCTTCCCCTTTACTGAATTGCCATAATTTGGAGTATACACCCTGCCCGTTTCCTATGCCCCTGGAAAGCAGCACAGTAAAGGCAGGCAGGTTTTTGTTTTCACTGCCCAGTCCATAGCTCAACCAAGCCCCCATGCTGGGTCTGTTTCCCTGCTGTGCACCTGATTGCAGAAAGGTGAGTGCCGGGTCATGGTTGATGGCTTCTGTGTGCATAGACTGGATGAAACATAACTCATCTGCTATTTTGGCGGTATAGGGCATGAGGTCACTGATCCATGCCCTGGAAGGACCATACTGTTTGAAATCAACAAAAGAACCGACCAGTGGAAGCGACGACTGATAGGCCGTCATACCTGTCAGCCTTTGCACGCCTCTGATAGAAGCGGGTATTTCCTTCCCGGTCATTTCTCGGAGCAGTGGTTTATAGTCAAATAGCTCTTGCTGAGCCGGCGCGCCGTTCTGAAACAGGTAAATCACCCTTTTTGCCTTGGGTGCAAAATGGGGGATCCCGGGTGCCAGGCCAGTTTCAGTTGCGCCTGAGCCACTTAACAGGTCCGGCATCAGCAATGAACCCAGTGCCATGCTGCCAATACCCATACCCACGCCTGTAAAAAAACGGCGGCGGTTCATGCTAAAACCATGTTCAATCAATTCCTTTTCCATGCTGTTGTATCTTTTGTTGAGATGGATTGTCCTTCAGGATTTTGTGATGGTCTCTTCCAGGTTATAAATAGTATTCACAATGCGCATCAGCGAAGCCAGCTCTTTTTTATTGCTCTTTTCCGGCAATGGATATTCACCAACCGACAGCAATTTTACCGCCTGATCTTCCTTCATACCCAACACGATTTGTTGATGATAGTCTACCAGGATCTTTAGTTCTTTTGCTGTTGGTTTTCTGCAGACGATGGTTCTGAATGCTTTGTTGATGGCCTCGCCGGGACTGTTTTTTTCACTGAGCAGCTTGGCAGCAAGCACCCTGGAGGCCTCCAGAACAGCTGGATCGTTCATCATCACCAGCGCCTGAAGCGGTGTATTGGTTTTGAGCCGCTTTACTTCGCAGATATCCCTGTTGCTGGCATCAAAAATAACCATGGAAGGTGGCGGTACTGTTCTTTTGATAAGGGTATACATCCCCCTTCTGTATAGCTGCGCACCATGGTCTTGTTGGTATACAGAAAGCAAGCCCCTGCCTGAAGTGGCACCTTCCCAAAGTCCGGGTGGCTGATAAGGTTTAACGCTGGGTCCACCGATACTCCTGTTCAGGAGACCGCTGCTGCTCAAAACCAGGTCCCTGATCAGTTCTGCTGCAATGCGGTAGCGCGGACCTCTTGCCAGCAAGATGTTTTCCGGATCTCTGGCCAGTTTATCTGGGGAGATTTCACCGGATTGCCTGTATGTGGCGGAGGTGACCATCATTTTCACGAGCCTTTTGATGTTCCAGTTGTGTTGTATGAAATCATTGGCGAGCCAATCCAGCAAAGCCGGGTGGCTGGGCAGTTCTCCCTGCATGCCAAAATCACCTGTAGTTTTAACGAGTCCTTTGCCAAAGAATTCCTGCCACAGCAGGTTTACATAAAATCTGGCAGTGAGTGGGTGTTTCGGGTCGAACAACCATTTGGCAAGTCCAAGTCGGTTAGCAGGATATGCTGCAGGAAAGGGCAGTATGGATGCCGGAGTACCGGGAAAAACTGTGTCACCAGGCATGTCATACTGACCCCGGTTCAGGACGCGGGTGGGTCTTATTGTATCCAGGTCTCCCATCACAGAAACAATCAGCCTGTTTGTATCTGGTTTGTTGATGAAGTGCAGCAGTTGCCTGACTTCGGTGTTGCTGATTTCCATCAGCGGTTGTTTGGCGTAGGTTTCTGGTCCGCCGATAACTGATTCTATACCCACTTCCTTCACGTTGTTGAAAAAAGCGAAAAACTGGTAGTAATCCTTCTGTGAGAATGGGTCATATTTATGATCATGGCATCTTGCACATTCCAGCGTTACACCCATTATTCCTTTGCCCACCAGATCGGTTCTGTCGCTCACATACATGGTTCTGTATTCTTCTGGAATGACCCCTCCTTCTTCTGTGATTTTGTGGTTTCGGTTGAAGGCTGTCGCCAACAGTTGTTCTTTACCCGCATTCGGAAGCAAATCTCCGGCGAGCTGCCAGGTTACGAAGTCTTGGTAAGACATGTTTTTGTTATAGGCATGTATTACCCAGTCGCGCCAGGGCCATTGGGTGCGGTAGCCATCATCTTGGTATCCGTGGGAGTCTGCATAACGCGCGAGGTCTAGCCAGTGCAACGCCATTTTCTCTCCGTATGCAGGTTGTTGCAAAAACTGGTCTACCATTTTTTCATAAGCATCTGGACCTTGATCAGCCAGGAATGCATCCATTTGAGCAAGGGTGGGTGGAAGTCCGGTCAGGTCAAGAGACACCCTTTTCAACAAACGTTCCCTGTCCGTTTCCCCGGTCGATTTCATTTTTGCACCAAGCTTCATTGTCAACTGCTGGCAGAGCAGGTTTGCGGATGGGCGTAAAAGCCCAATGTTTTTCATATTTGGCACCTTGATCAATCCATTTTTCCAATAAGGCTATTTCATGCTTTGTAAGCTTCAGGTTGGAGGAAGGCGGAGGCATTAGTTTTGATGAATCGCTCGAAGTGATGCTCAGGTAGAGAGAAGACATTTCCGGACTGCCAGGTACTATGGCATGGGCGCCGGGGTGTTCCTTCAGCGCCTGGTAG